>JBQTKE010000561.1:0-16273 GCA_052386435.1 Myxococcaceae bacterium | reverse complement strand
GCCTCGGAAGCCTTCGGACATGACCGTGACCAATAAAGTCTCTACGCCCCGTACCCTTCCCAGCGATCTCACGTCGCGCTCCGCGGGACCAGATGCCTTCGCTGCTCTCGGGTTGGCGCTGACTGGTCGCGCGCCTCTTCCCAGTGCGCTGCGGGGCGTGGAGCAGGCGCTGGCGACGGATTCTTCCGCCGAAGCGAAGCTGGGAGAAATGCTCTCCGGGCTTCCTCCGGAAGCGCTGGGCGAGCTGCAGCAGTTGGCCAAGCAAGACGGGCTGGGCGGCGTGACTGCCGTTACCGCGGTGCTCCTCACCCAATCCGCTTCATCGTCCTTCGCCAATGGTCCCGCGCAGTCGACCCAGGCATCCGCTCCGGCCGTAGCCCCCACCAAGACCAAGGACGGATTGGGCTGGAGTGACTCCGCCGAAGTGGGTGGAGCCGGCGCGTTCCATACACCGCGACCCACGCAGGAAGTGATGGGTCAGCTGGCGGCGGGTGGGCTCCAGGTGGATCCGCAGCGGATCTCCAGCGACGTGATTGTGACCACGCAGGCGGAGATGACCCTGCGCGAGCTCACCGCCACCGCGTTCGGCATCCCCGCCAGCGAAGTCAGCGACAACCACTACGCGCTGCTGGTGAAGAGCAACCCGAAGATCGGCGAAGCGCTGGCGCTGGCCGGTACGCCGGACCTGCCGCTCCCCGTGGGAACGCCCGTCTCGCTGGCGACCACGCCCATGGGCCTGGAGATGCGGCTCAACACGACCAAGGATCGTCAGTCCACAGTGGACGCGCTGCTTCAGCAGGCGCAGGGCAGCAACCCGCCCAAGCAGGCGACGTTCAATCAGCCGCAGCTGATCAACATGGCGGTGATGCGCGCTCAGCTGGCTCAGCAGGTGGCGACGTATGAGAACGCGCGCAGCCAAGCCGTAGGCGCGGACGCGCTCGGTCGCGCGCAGGCACGCGGTGGAGCGGTGCCCCCTGAGTTCAATCAGTACGTGGAGTCCTTGAACAAGGCCGGCACCCCGCAGGCCACGCAGCAGGCGCGGACGCTCCAGGTTCAGCAAGCAATGGAGCTCTCCAAGACCTTCGAAGGCAAAGGCGCCAACGCGCTGGTGAAGGGCGATCTCGAAGGCGCGAAGAAGCTGTTCGACGAAGCGCGCGCCGCCGCGGTGAAGGGGCTCTCGCTGCCCGGCATCACCGCCACCGAAAAGACCGCGCTGCTCGAGCGCAAAGCGTCCCTCTACCTCAGCGAAGCGGGAGCGATGGCGCAGTCGCTCAAGCTCCCGTCGCTCGCGGTGAAAGACGAGAAGGAGCCGCCCGAAGCCGACAAGAAGAAGGTCGAAGACATCCGCAATCAGATCAACCAGCGGGTGGATTCAGCGAAGACCGAGTTCACCGCGCTCGCGACCGACCTGAAGAACCAGGGACAAGCCGCCGGGCCGCAGGGTAAGGCGTTCGCGGATTACGGCGCACACTTGGATCAGCTCGCGCAGAGCTGCGACACCGAACGGCACAACCTGCTCGCGGTCGCCTCCGGCCGCGCGGAAGACTCGAAGGCCGCAGCGGGCGACTACCGTAATGCGCTCGGTGTGGCGCTGGGCATGCCGAAGCAGGAGCTCGACGCGGCGCTGGATCCGGACGTCCATGACAAGATCATGGGCGACGGCAGCTACATGCAGTGGTTCAACCCCGAGGACTGGTTTCAGGACGCCGTCGGCGCCGAGCAGAAGGTGAGCCGGCTCAGCGAAGCCAAGGTCAAGGCGTTGAGCGAGAAGATCGCCGCGCTGCCGGAAGAGAAGCGGGGGATGGCGCTGGACGCGCTCGCGCAGTGGGGCACCACCGCGAGCTCGATCCCCGACGCCAACGTGCTCGCCATGGTGTCGCAGGTCCTGATGGACGTCTCCAACCGCGTGAAGGATCCGCTGCTGGCGACGCAAGCCCAGGGCGCGCACGGGACCTTCCTGCTCCAGCTCAACAACGGTGAAGGCGCGCTTTACGCGTACAACCACATGAAGGAGCTGGCGCAGAAGCTGCCGGACGAGAAGGCGAGGAAGCAGCTCCTCAGTGAAGCGGTGATGGGGCAGGTGCAGGCGCAAAGCGTGCTGGGCGCGGGCATGGAGTGGAAGCTCAAGAAGCCCGCCGCGGCGGCCATTCACCAGATGCGTCTGGAGATGGAGAAGCCGGGCAGCCCCATGCCCAAGGAGATGGTGGTCCGGATCATCATGCAGGAGATGGCCACCAACCTGGACGCGCACCAGTCCGAAGCGGCGCAAGCGTGCTTGGACTATCTGCGTAAGAACTACGTGAAGGACCTCCCCTGGCTGAAGGACGCCCTGAACCGCTGGGAGAAAGAGAACAAGAACGGGGGAGGGACCGCGGCGCTCCAAGTCTTCATGCGCGAGCTCGTCGGCGAGAACATGACCGAAGCGATGCTGGGCTGGACCATTGGCGCGGCTGCGTGTTTCGCCGTGCTGCCCTTCCTCGGCTGGGGAGCGATCATCGGTGGCGCGGTCGCGACAGCGGCGTTGAAGGCACGCAACATCTCGCGCGGTTCGAATGGAATCATGCAGGCCTACAAGACGGGGCTGAACAACGAGACTTTGCGCACCAGCATCAACGACGCCATCTTCTTTTCGTTTGATGCCATTTCCATGGCCGCGCCGTTCAAGTCGATTCGCGGGTTGGGTCGTCAATCGATGCAGACGTTCGCCAATGGCGCCAAGGGCAAGCTCACGCCGACCGCGTACCGTGAGGGGAAGAAGGAGATGTTCGCCGCGGCGAACAAGATAGGTCAAGAGAAGGCGTGGAAGGAAGCAACCGAGTACGCCACGCAGCTGCTCCAGAAGCAGGGTTTGCCGCAGCCGCCTGCCGACCTCGTCAAGCACTATGCGCAGCAGAGGATCACGCAGGAGAGCCGCAAGTACGTGCCCAGGGCAATGCGCGATCACGCGACCCCGGCCATGCTCAAGGCGGCGGAGGCGAAGTACTTCAGACGTACAGGTCGACAAGCGGTCAGCCGCGAGTCGTGGCGCTGGTTCAACTACGCCCAGATTCCTTCCATGCTTTTGGGCTTGGGGATTCCGCTCGCTCTGATGCCGTCCATGATGCGCGAGATGATGCCGAAGCAGAAGAACATCGCCGCGCCTGACGAGGCGTACAACAAGCAGCAGATGGAAGCGCAAGAAGCGCAGGCCAAAGCCCAGGCCGACGCCGCCGACAAGCAGCTTGATCTCCAGCAGCAGCAGTTGGCCGCGATGGATCCCGCATTCGCTCCCGCTCAGCAGGACGGCGCGCCGGTGCTTCCCGAGCAGGCGCAGGCGGAGACCGCACAGCGAATTCAGGGGATGTTCCCGGGCGTTCCGCCGCAGACGAAGATTGTCGACCCCAAGCAGCTGGCCGACTTCGTCGCCTACCGTCAGGAGATCATGGGACAGCAGAGTCTCCCGCCTCAGATCGCGCAGCAGATGAACAGCCGGCTCGGCGCGTTCGGTCAGAATGGCGCGGCCCTGTTCGATCCGCTGACCTCCGACGTGCTGCTCAACCGCGAAACGCTGGGCAACCCCGGCGCGCAGCAGGCGATGCAGCAGGAGCTCGCGCGTCAGACCCTGCACAGCCTCCCTCCGGAGCAGTTCCAGGCCGTCGTCTCCGAAGTGATGAAGGATCCCGCGTTCGCGGAGCTGGCGAAGACGTTCGTGAAGTCGAATCCCCAAGCGGCCAACTACTCCGGCCCGCAGCTGGTGGATGAGATCCTCACCCAGGCCCTCGTCGCCGGAGGTTCGCCGTCACTGACGAAGGGCGATGCCGTGACCAAAGCCGGACTCTCGCAGGCCCCTGCGATTCCGACGGCCTGATCCAGGGGTGATTGGTTCTGATTTGTGACGGCGCCTGGTGCCCCTCTGGGCATCGCCGCCGCGGAGCTCGCCGTAGGCGGCGCACAAATTTGCAGCTTGGGAAATTGCCCAGGAAAGAAAATGGGCCTGAAGCACGCCCGGGTGGATCAACCGCTGATCCATGACTCCCGATAACACCTCAGCCGGTGTTCTCCTGGCAGGAGCCCGGCTTTCGGAGCGAAAAACCCGCTTCAGGCCCGGGTGGAGGGATAGGCCCATCTACCCCCTGAGGCAACCACCCGCCGAGGTGACGAAGCGAAAAACACGCGCTCTGGACGTGCGAGTGTGGGGGCAAACGCCAAGTGCTTGCCGTCATCACCTCACGTCGCCTCGCCGAGCAAACGCTCTCCAACCAGGGGATGTCCATACCTCCGCCCCCTCGACCTCGCGCTCAGGCCCCGCCTCAGTTGCCGCTGGCGATGTAACGGAACCGCCGAACCTCGCTGACGTTCGAGCGCTCTCTCGCGCACACGCCAGCTGCGTTCCGAATTCCCGTTTCCCCGTCTCCATCACCGGTTTCGCACGCGGCTCCGGCACGGGTTCCCGCCTCCCTCCAGGCTCGATCCGAGGTTGTTCAAGGATGAGCGGCTGAGCGCCGGGATGTACCGAGGGGTACCGCCGAGGCGCGCACCAGCGCGCCGGTTCATGGCCGGTTGACGCGGGGGATGCTGTGGGGCGAGTCGAGAGGAGGGCCGGCGAGCCGGGAGCCTTGGCACGCCAGACGGCGAGGATGTTGTAGGCGAGGATGCGCAACCAGGCCACGACCTCGATGCTGTCCTTGCTCTGCTGGCAGGGCTGGCAGTCGTCCTCGCCGAGCACGACGTCGAGGGTCCAGTTGTGACCGTTCTCTATTCCCCAGTGGAGGCGAACCAACGCGAGCGCCTTCGCCTCGTCATGGTCGAGGGGAGAGAGCGAGGTGACGAAGTAGCGCTCGTCGAAGGCCACGAGAGCTCATCTTTGAAGCTCGTCTGGCGCACCCGCCAAAGCTGGCGGGCACCCGGGAAGTCCGCGGGCTCTCGGCCGTGCTCGAAGACGACACGGGACAGCTCCCGGACGACGAGCTTGCCGCTGGCCACCTCCCGAGTGGTGTGGAGGATGGGGGCCGTCGCGAGAAGGGCCTGCGCCCAGGCCAGCAAGGTAGGCTGGTTGCCCTTGAGTCCGAAGAGGTAATCCTTGAGGTGGTCGCAGATGAGCTGTGCGTTTTCCCGGCAGGCCAGGCCGGCATCGCCGGTGACGAGTTGGAAGCGGCCGCCGAAGGACTTCACCACACGGGGGAACATCTGCCGGAACGTGGGCGACTCGGCCTCCTTGGCAGCGATGAGTTGGAGGTCCACGCAGGGACGGGCGGACGAGGACACGAGAACAGCGCGGAGAGTGCCCAGCATCCACAGTGGCGTCCCCTCGCCATCGCAGGACGACTCCTTGGCGCCGGCCACCTCGTTGGTGGTGCTGGACCAATTGCCCTTGCCATCGAGCGCCATCACCCCAAACGGGAAGAGGTCATTGGCGACGGCCTTGGCCGACCACAGCTCGTCTACTTGGTTCTGGACGGTCTCCCGAGCCCATCATGATCGACGAACGGACCGGGCGGCTCGTCGCGGGCCACGGTCGGCGCGATGCGCTGCTCGCGCTGAAGCAGAACGGTCACCCACCGCCGGATGGCATCCAGGTCGACGAGCACGGCAACTGGTTCGCGCCGGTCATCCGGGGGTGGCGCTCGAAGAATGACCGGGAGGCCGACGCCTATTGGCTCGCGAGCAACCGACTGACCGAGGCCGGTGGATGGCACGAGGACGCGCTCGCCGAAATCCTGGCCGAGCTGCGCGACGCGGATGCGCTCTCGGGCCTCGGTTTCGACGACGCATTCCTCACGAAGCTGCTCGACGACCAGGGAACCAAGGCTGGCAACACCGACCCTGACGACGTCCCGGTCGAGCCCAAAGCAAGCCTCCGAGGTGACGGCGTCACGGCAGCTCCGTCCAAAAATTACGCGCCCTCTGGCTGCAGGGCACCGGCGGAGCCTGACCGAACGCGTCGAACGCCGACCTCCGATCATCCCTGCGGCCTGATCGGCAACTGAACTCTCATCTTCCGCGATAACTGAGAACAAGCAGTTCTCACGAAAGGTGAAGTCATGGGCCGCATTGCAAGGTTCTTTACCGGGTTGCCCGCTCGGGCTGGTGATGCTCTCGAGCGCGTGAAGCATGGTCCGAAGGGTGCAGACGGCAATCGTCCGGGCCGGCAGCCGCTCGGCGAGAGCTTCAGGGACTATCGCGAGCAGAGCGGCAAGCTCTGGAAGAATCACCCGGTCTACTCGGCGCTGGTCGGCGGGTCGGTGGTCGTGGGCGTCGGTTACGGCGCGTACAAGGCCGGTGAGGCCAACGGCGCGACGAGCGAGATGTCGCCGGCGCAAGAAGCCGCGCTCAACTCTCTGAATGCGGAGCCGCAGCAAGCACCCGCAGGAAACTTGGGCTGGAGCGAGATCCCCATGGGCGCCGCAGAGCAGGGCGTGATGGACCCGAATGCGCTGGCCGCGATGCTCGGCGGTGCGGCCCCTCAAGGTGGTGCTCCAGTCGGAATCGACGAGATGTCGCTGGCCGCGATGCTCGGCGGTGCGACCCCTCAAGGTGGTGCTCCAGTCGGAATCGACGAGATGTCGCTGGCCGCGATGCTGGGTGGCGCGCGTCCTCAGGGCGGCGCTCCAGCCGGAGACGACGCGAACGCACTGGCTGCCGCCCTGGCTGGTGGTGCGGGTCAAGCGGGCGGCCTCCCCAGCGCGGGTGCGATCCCCGCTCAGGCGGACGCGAGCGGCGCGACGGCGTTGTCTACTGCCGCGGCAGGTTCGACTTCGCCAGGCTTCGATCCGGCCGGCGTGCAGGCCCTACTCGGCAACGGCCAGTAACTCAGGTAGACCGTCGCGCGCGTGCTGCTCGCTCTCGACACCTCAACCCTGACGCTGTCTCTGTGCTTGGCGCGCGTCGAAGACGGCCGCGCCCAGCTCATCGAGCAAGTCACCAAAGGTCCTCCGCTCAAGCAGAGCGAGCTGCTCCCCGGTGAAGTGGGGGACCTGCTGCGCCGCCACAACCTCACGTTCAAAGATCTCACCGGTCTCGTCGTGGGCCGCGGCCCCGGGTCCTTCACCGGATTGCGAATTGGAATCTCCGCCGTGAAGGCGTTCGCCTACGCGGAGAGCATGAAGGTCGCCGCGGTCTCGTCGCTCGCGGCACTCGCGCACCAAGCCTACGGGCTGTCCCGGGGTGGGGGAGTGGATCCCACGAAAGAGATCTGGGCGATCAGCGTCGCGCGGATCAATGACCTCTACGTGGGTACCTACCGGCGCAACGGGCATCGTCTTCAAGAGACTGCTCCAGAGGACGCGATGACGCCCGCGGAGCTCGCCGAGAAGCTGAATGCCCGACCCAATGTCCTCGTCGTAGGTCCCGCGCTCCCGGGCTACGGTCCCAAGCTGCTCGAGCACGGCGCGCCCGCCACCGCGCTGTATCCAGGCGTGGATTTCCCTTCCGCCGTCGCGCTCGCCGAGTTGGCCCTGCTCCCGGAGAAAGTCGATCTCGACGCGCTCTTCGCTCTGGAGCCGCACTACGTTCGCCCCTCTGAAGCAGAGCGGAACCCCAAGTTCCCACCGCTCCCCGGCCCACCGCCCAAGGCGCGTCTGAAAGAGGACTGACTTCCCAGCAGGCGCGCGATTGCCGTATAGCGCCCGCATGAATTTCAACACCCCCGTCGCGGTCGTCGGTGCCACCGGTGTCGTCGGTCGTGAAATTGTCGGCGCGCTTGAGTCCGCAGGTCACGCCGCCGAACACCTCACGCTCCTCGCCTCCGAACGCTCCGAGGGCGAAGAGCTTCCCTACGGCGACGACACGCTGGCAGTGGAGAAGGTGACACCAGAGAGCTTCCGTGGCGTGAAGATCGCGATCTTCGCCACGCCCGCGGATGTCTCTCGAACGCTCGCCATAGCCGCGCAGCAAGCTGGAGCCTGGGTCGTGGATCTCAGCACTGCGTTCCGCGCAGACCCTCAAGTGCCGTTGATCTTGCCCGCGATCAATCCTCAGCGACTGCGCTCCGCGTTCAAGGGTCGGATCGTGCGCTGTCCGTCGCCCATCACCAGCGCGCTCGTCACACTGCTTGAACCCTTGCGGACGAGCCTGGGTGTACGCGACGTCAGCGTCACCGCTTTGATGGGCGCGTCTGCCGCCGGCGAACGCGGCGTCTCCGAGTTGGAGAAGCAGAGCGCGGACCTGCTCTCCGGCAAGGAAGTGGAAGCGTCGTTTTTCCCGCACCGCTTGGGCTTCAACCTCATCCCGCAAGTCGGTGAGTTCGGCGAAGCTGGAGAGACCACCGAGGAAGAGTCGTGGGCCACCGAGGCCGCGCTGCTCGTCAGCGAGCCTCCACAGCTCTCCGGCACCGCGATCCAGGTGCCTACGTTCTTCGGCCACCTGCTGTCTCTCACCGTACGCCTCAGAACCGGGGCCACCGCGGAAAAGGTCCGCGAGTTGCTCAAGGAGGGACCGGGAATGAAGCTCCTCGACACCCCCGCCGAGCGCATCTACCCCATGCCCATGCTCGTCACCGCGGACGATGCCCTCCACGTCGGCCGGATTCGTCAGCAGCGAGGAGCGTTGGATGGGTTCCACCTTGTCGCCGCGATCGACAACGCCGGCCGGGGCGCTGCGCTGAACGCAGTGGAGACCGCCGGACTCCTCGCCGAGCGCGGATGAGTGACAAATTGGCAGAGCGCCTGTGGGTGTGATGCCCAAATGACGGCTGCGCGCGCGCACCGAACCCCCCTCTCCTAGGGGAAACCCCACACGAACGTGGCTCGCCCCTTGCTATGACTCCCCGCCGATATGCTCTCTAGGCTTCTGCCGCTTCTGCTTGTTGGATTCGCCACCGCCGCTCAGGCGCAGACCATCGCTCTCACCATCGATGGGAGGTCCGATATCGCGCTGGGTCCAAGTGATTGCTCATCCGGAAGTTTCATTGTCACTTGGGCCAACACCGCGCTTGCGTCGACCTGCAGCGGCGACCTCGAGTTGTGGGTCACGACCGGGAGCTGCGACATTAAACCCGGCACGGGCGATGTGAAGTTCGACAACATCGCATCCACGACCTTTCGAACGACGGCCAGCGGGCAATCGAGTTCGATGCGATTCGCGGATCTCCCGCTCTTTGTCGGCGGCGACGCCGGAAGCTGTGGCAGCGCGGAGATCGCACAGAAGATGACGGTCTGCGGGGCCTTTCTTCAGCAGCGCCCCGTCACCCTCGCTTGTGAAAAGACCAGTGCGTCCAGTTCTCCGACGCTCAGCTACGACGCGGAACCACCGGTGGCCCCGGTGATCGATGGCGTTTCGGGCCTTTCCAACGCGCTGCGCGTGAGCTTTTCTCCGAAGGACGAGGACACCAGGACGTTCCAGATTTTGTACGCGCCCTCAGGTTCATCCGCAGACACGTTCGTTCTCTCGAGCACGGTCACGCGAGGGACCACACAGGCCACCGTTGCGAATCTGGAGAACGACAAGGAATATGAGGTCCGCGTCTATTCAAAGGACGATGCTCAGAACAGAAGCAAAACCTACGCTGCGGCCCGCGGCACGCCCGTAGCAGCGCTCGCCTTGGGAGATCTTTGCGGAGAGCTCAAGAACTGTGGCAACGCTGGGTGCGAGTCGACAAGTGGACCGGTGATGGTGCTCGCAGTGCTGCTCTTGTCGGTGCTCGTGAGGGGCGCGCGGAGGAAGCGATCATGAAACACCCGTTCTGGGTGAGTGCACTATGCGTCTGTGCCTTGAGCGGCGCCGCCCGGGCAGACGTCGTCGACGTTGGACTTGGACACTCGCCGCGGGTCGGGATGTTTGAGATCAAGCTCGGCAGCTACAAGCCCTCGATGGCCGGCTCTGCCGGAGAGGCGTACAGCATCGCTTTCAAAGACCAGCCAATGCTCCTGGTCCAACTCGAATTCGACTACCAGTTTTTTCAAAAGTACGGCTCGCTCGGACTCGGCATTTCTGTCGGCTATGCCGAGAAGTACGGACAGACTTTTCTGGTCAGTGATCCAAGCAAGCCGGCCGACGAACGGGTTCACCTCAAGATCGTGCCGCTTGCCCTAATGGCGGTCTACCGGCTCGACTACGGCGCGATCCACTGGGGCATTCCCGTTGTTCCTTACACAAAGTTCGGGGTGGCGATGGTTCCCTGGTGGTCAGGCACCAGCACCGCGCAGGTATCCAATACGCGAACCGGGCAGCGGCAAGCGGGTCACCCATTCGGACTCACGTTCACCGCTGGTCTTTCGCTCTTGCTCGACGTCCTCGACCCGCGTCTTGCGCGCGACTTCGACACCGACGTGGGCATTAACCACACGTACCTGTTCGCTGAGTTCAACCGGCTAAACAACAGACTCTTCAACAAGGACGGCTACGACTTCTCCAGCGGCTACTTCATGTTCGGCCTGGCGCTGGAGTTCTGATGTCATGGATGGACAGCCTCAACGCCGCCGCGCGAGGGGCGGGGCGGAAGCTGGATCCGGACGACCGTGAGCGGATCGCCACCGACGTGGTGATGATGTCCGCGACGGGAACCGCGGTGCTCACGCTGGCGCCCATTCCTCTGACCGACTTCGTGGTCGTTACTCCTGTTCAGGCCGCGATGGTGCTCGCGGTGGGGCGTGTCTACGGACGCGAGCTCGACTTCGACGAGTCCAAACATCTGCTCTGGGAGCTGGCCTCCGTCTGCGGCGTGTCACTCGTCGCGCAGAAGGGGTTCGCCACACTCACCAAGTTGCTTCTGCCCGGACTCGGCGGCGTTCTCTCCGGCCCCTACGCATTCGCGGTGACCTACGCGATGGGCACGGTCTCCATGCGCTACTTCGAAGACAAAAAGGGTTCGCGCGAGTTGCTAGGCCAAGTCTACAAAGATGCGTTCAAGGTCGGCCGCAAGCTCTTCTCGCGGGAGAAGGTCGAACAGGTTCGCAAGAAGCACGGCAAAGACATCCGCGACTACGCGCGCACGAAGAAGTGATGGTCACCGTTCTCTACTTCGCCGCGGTCCGAGAGCGCACGGGCCGGTCCCAGGAGCAACTCGACCTCCAGGGGCCGACCACCGTTCGGTCGCTGCTCGATCTCCTCTCCGCCACACATCCCACGCTCGCGTCCTTGCTTCCCCACCTGCGCGTGGCGGTGAACCAGGAGTTCGCCTCACTCGACGCTCCGGTCCCTGCGGACGCCGAGGTCGCGCTGATCCCTCCTGTCGCCGGCGGCTCGGGGCAGTTTCGTGTCACCGATCGTCCTCTCTCGCTCCAAGACGTCATCGCCGAGGTCGCGCGACCTGGAGCGGGTGGGGTGGTTACTTTTACGGGCGCGGTGCGGAACGAGACCAAGGGTCGCCGCGTGGTGAAGCTGGACTACGAGGCGTATGCGCCCATGGCGGAGAGCAAGCTGGCCGAGATTGGGGCGGAGATCTCAGAGAAATGGCCGGGAAGCTCAGTCGCCATCGTGCACCGGGTGGGCACGCTCGTCCCGGGCGAAGCCGCTGTCGTGATCGCCGTCAGCGCTCCGCACCGCAAAGAAGCCTTCCTCAGCTGCGAGCACGCCATCGAACGGCTCAAACAAGACGTCCCCATCTGGAAACGGGAGTACTTCGAAGATGGGCAGGTCTGGGTAGGTTTGGGCCCCTGACTTTGTGTAGTGTGCGCGCCCTCTCGTCACGGGAAGGTCGCACATGCAGCGTCATTCACTGCTCGCGCTCGCGGGTCTGATGTTGGGCTTGGTCGTCGCCTGTCCGTCGCCGCCCCAGCCGCTAACGGACGCGGGGGCGCTGCAAGAGCTGGATGGCGGGCCGACGACGGTCGACGACGACGCGGGCATCGACGCCGGCATACCCGACGCGGGTCCTGTCGACGCGGGCTTCTTCTGCAGCAGCGATCTCCAGTGCGAGCAGTTCAAGAAGGGCCTGCGCTGCGACACCATCGACGGTCGCTGTATCGCGGCCACCGGCTGCCAGTTCGACTCCAACTGCCAGAGCTCCGACCCTGACGACTACTGCTTCGAGGGAGACGTGCAGTGCCGCTGCATCACCACGGACTCTCGCCCTGACTCCGGACTCCCAGGCATCTGTCAGCGCCGCAAAAAGGTCTGCGAAGAGTGCACCGCGGATGTCGAGTGCGGCAACACCGGTGTCTTCAATCCCGTGGGCGCGTGCAAAGCCCTGCCGACCGACACCTCAGGGAAGAAGTACTGCTTGCGCGCGAAGGTGGGTTCGACCTGCAAGGCCGGCATGGTCGACGACGGCACCGGCTTCTGCAAACCGCAGAACAACAACTGTTCCTCCTTCGGCTGCGCTGAGGACAAGGATTGCGATCCCGGCTCGGCGTGCAACACCCGCACCGGTCTGTGCGAGCGCCGTTGCCGCTGGGACTTCACCGCGAAGGAGAGCGTCCCCGGCTGTGGCAATGAGAACAGCAAGGCGAAGGTCTGCTGGGTGGACAGCGACAGCCTCAATCCCGCGTCGCCCAGCTACGGCTCGGGTCGCTGCAAGTTGCCCTGCGCGCAGGACAGCGACTGCCTTAAGTCGGATGTGAATCCGCAGGGAGGCGAAAACCTCAAGTGCGCGGGCGAGAAACAGAAGGACGGCACCGTCACCGCCAAGCGCTGCCGCGCCAAGGGCGACTGCATGGACCGACTAGAATGTCCAGCCAACCCCAGCAGCCAACCGGAGCTGGGCTACTGCGACCTCGCGAAGTTCGCTTGCTTCTCGGACTGCCGACTCGGGAAGGATCCCGTCACCCAAGCGCCTTTCGCGGACTGCCAGAGCAGCCATCAGTGCGCGCCAGGTCCTGTGGCCGGTGGGCCGAACGTCTGCCGCAAACAGCCCTGCGCGGAAGCCGGTGGCACGAAGGCGTGCGCTCAGGGGCAGCTCTGCTGCGGAGAAGATCGCAATGGAGACGGCGTCGCGGAGCCTTGTCCGGCTGGAGTCGCGTTCGAAGCGAACAAGTGCTACGACCCGCCGCGGCCGCCTTACTGCACGGTCTGCGCAAGCAACGCCGACTGCACCAAGTTCCCCGGCATGGGAGGAAGGGACGGTGGCACGCCGCTGCCCTCGCTTTGCCTCGACAACATCAACGGCTTTGCGCTCCCCGCTGCGGTTTGTCAGCTCTCCACCGTCAATGATTTCACGCTGCAGGCCGACGGTCAGACCGCCGCCAAACGCGGGTGCCCTGCGCAGTACGAAGTGAACCTGGGGCCCGTGCCGACCGCTGGCGCGGTCGAATTTGACATGTGCACCACGGACGCCGACTGCCGCGCGGGCCACGACGCCGGCGTTGGAAAGTGTGGGAGCGATCCCAGGCGCAAGCTCCCCGACGCCGGGACCGTGAAGAGCTGCCTCTGCGACAACTCCACCAAGGCGTGGGTCTGCCCGCGGGTTCCGGGAGAGACCTTCTTCTCGATCTGCCCCGCGCTTCCTGGACCTCAAGCGTGCGCGCAGAGCGTGACGTGCGCTCCGACGGCCGGCCAGCTCGCTGCGCCTTCAGGTGCGCCGAGCTACGGCTGCGGTCTGGGAGAGTAAGGGCTCAAGAAGAGTTGCGTCAGGGCGTGCTTCCGTCAAAAGAGCTCGACACGGAGGGCCTCGGTCGCGCCGAGGCTCCCGTGCGCCACGGAACGACCGCTCGCAACGCGATGAGGCAGACCAGCGCAAGCAGCGCGAGGAACCCCAGCACGTGCGCCATCGTCTCCGCGCCCTGAGGCACCCGGCGTCGCGAGGCGAGCTCAAAGAGCAGGAACAGGAGCTTGCCGCCGTCGAGCGAGGGGAGGGGGAGAAGCTGAACCAGCGAGAGGATGATCGACAGCGTGGCGGTCACGCGCAGAAACGCCTCGAGTCCCGTCCACGCGGTGTCCGAGGTCTGATTCACGATCGGAACCGGGTTGAGCTGCTCGAGACCCTTTCCACTCACCACCCGCCAAGTGCTTCTTTGACACTCGCCCATGAACCGGTGCACCTGCGCCGCCGCACCCACGAAGGCTTCCGCCGGAGGATGCCGCTTGTAGATGTACTGCTGGCTCACGCCAATTCGGCCGATGCCTCTCCACGACTGAGGGACGACTTGAATCTTGAAGGGCTCGCCCTGGCGCAGGAGCCCCATCTCCAAACCTCCTCGGGTGGTGCGATCGATCCTCGAGACCAGATCATGCCACTGAAATACCTGCTCACCGTTGACCGTGACGACCACATCTCCCGGACGAACCTGCGCGCGCGCCGCCGCGCTGCCCGGCTCGACCTGACCAATCGTCATTGGCACAGGCACGTGCGTGCCCGAGAGATAGAGCACCGTGAGCAGGAGCACGGAAAACACGTAGCCCATCAACGGGCCGGCGAAGACCACGCACATGCGCTGCCACGCCGGTCGCGTGGAGTAGGAGCCCCAATCTTCGGGGTGCACGGGATCATGTGGATTCATCCCGCGAATACGCGCGAAGCCGCCGAAAGGAATCGCCCCCAGCGTGAAGCGCGTCAGGCTCGGCTTGAACGAGAGGAGCGGCGGCCCGAAGCCTACCGTGAAGCGCTCCACATCGAGCCCGAAGAGCCGAGCGCCGAAGTAGTGCCCCAGCTCGTGGATCGTGACGGCGACGCCCAGCGCGATGATGGCGAAGACGTACCGCACGCGGTCAGATCTTCCGCCGTTGCCCAGTGCGCTTGTACGTCACGTAGTCGCTCAAGATCGTGCCGTGATCGAAGCAGAGCTCCAAAGGCAGCTCATCGATTTTGAACGCCTTCGCCTCCGCCGCGTCGTCCGCGCCCACCGGCTCTCCCTGGGCAGAGCCAAGGTAGACAGTCGAGATCGTGTGTTTGCGCGGATCCCGTTTCGGATCCGAATAGGAGAAGAACTGTTCGCTGAGCTTCACTTCAAGCCCCGTCTCTTCCTTCGCCTCGCGCACCGCGGCCAGGTGAAGCGCTTCACCCTCGTCGACAAAGCCACCCGGTAGGGCCCAACCCAGAGGAGGATTCGCGCGTTTGATGAGAACCACGCGCTCACCTGGCAGCTCGATGATGCAATCAACCGTGGGGAGCGGATTTCGGTAGTGCGACATGGCGCCTGAGTCTAGTCGCGAACCGCTTGAGACGTGCGGTCTTTGCTCT
This sequence comes from Myxococcaceae bacterium, assembly GCA_052386435.1. Taxonomy (GTDB): domain Bacteria; phylum Myxococcota; class Myxococcia; order Myxococcales; family Myxococcaceae; genus JBQTKE01. Next base: position 1,242 of record JBQTKE010000561.1, on the reverse strand, counting down.
TACAAGCTTCACCCATGGCCAACGAGATCGATTCGGTGCAGACCGAGCAGCGCGTCTTCCCACCGCCGCCAGCGTTCGCCGAACGCGCGCACATCAAGAGCATGGCCGAGTACGAACGGCTCGCGGAGGAAGCGCAAAGAGATCCTCAGGCCTATTGGGGCACCCGCGCGCGCGAAGAGATCTTCTGGAATGAGCCCTTCAAGACCGTGCTCGAGTGGAAGCCGCCGAACGCGCGGTGGTTCGTCGAAGGTAAAACCAACCTTGCCTACAACTGTTTGGATCGTCACTTGGGCGAGCACGGCGACAAGACCGCGATCCTCTTTGAAGGAGAACCCGGAGAGCGCCGAGCGATCTCGTACCGCCGGCTCCACGCGCAGGTCTGCAAGCTCGCGAACGGCCTGAAGAGCCTGGGCATCCAGAAGGGAGATCGCGTCGGCATCTATCTGCCGATGACGCCCGAGGCTGCGATCGCGATGCTCGCCTGTGCCCGCATCGGCGCCGTGCACTCCGTCGTCTTCGGAGGCTTCTCCGCGGAAGCCGTGCGCGACCGCATGAACGACGCGGGGGCGCGGCTGCTCATCACCGCGGACGGGGGGTGGCGCAAAGGAAACATCGTCCCGCTGCGACAGAACGTCCTCCAGGCCGCGCAGGACATCCCCACGCTGGAGAAGATCATCGTCTGGAACCGCACCGGATCGCCCCTGCACCTCCAGGATCACGAGATCTCCTGGGAAGCGCTGGTCGCGCGACAACCCGACACCTGTCCCGTCGAGTGGGTCGAAAGCGAGCACCCGCTCTTCATCCTCTACACCTCCGGCTCAACCGGAAAACCCAAAGGCGTTCTTCACACCACTGGCGGCTATTCCGTGAACGCCGCGCTGACCACGCGTTGGGCCTTCGATCTCCGCGAGACCGACACTTACTGGTGCACCGCGGACGTCGGCTGGGTAACGGGACACAGCTACGTCGTCTATGGCCCGCTGCTCAACGCCGCGACTACGTTCATCTACGAAGGCGCGCCCACCACGCCTGAACCGGATCGTTTCTGGGAGATGATCCAGCGCTACAAAATCTCCATCTTCTACACCGCGCCCACCGCGATTCGGGCCTTCATGCGGTTGGGCAACGAGTACCCCGCGAAGCATGATCTCTCGTCGCTGCGACTGCTCGGCTCCGTGGGCGAGCCCATCAACCCCGAAGCTTGGATGTGGTACCGCGAAGTCATTGGTCACAACCGCTGCC
>JBQTKE010000560.1:0-8936 GCA_052386435.1 Myxococcaceae bacterium | reverse complement strand
TTCCAGATCTGGGCCGTGGTCCGTGACGGTCGCGGAGGCATCTCCTGGCTCAACCGCAAAGGCCACTACACGCCATAGTCTGAGGCGGAGACTCGGCGTTTGCGGCGCTGGCAGCGAACACGCCGCGTTTGGTCAAAGAATTGAGACAGAAAAGCGGAGGTTGCGCCTGCCGAGTTGGCCGAACAGACGCGTCGGGGATAGATTTACGTCCGTGCGCGCGCCTTCACATCATCGATACACCTGGGAGCAGTATCTCGCGCTCGAGCGTAACAGCTCCATCAGGCATGAGTTTCTCGACGGTGAGATCTTTGCGATGGCGGGGGGAACGCCTGAGCATGCTGCACTGGGCGCGGCGCTGGTTCGAGATCTCGGAGTCCAGTTAAAGGGCAAGCCTTGCCGGCCGTACAGCTCGGACTTGAGCGTTAAAGTTTCTTCCACCGGCCTAGCCACCTACCCGGACGTCAGCGTCATCTGCGGCGAGGTGAAGCGAGATCCTACCGCTAAAAACGTCGTGGTGAATCCATCGCTGCTCGTTGAGGTCACGAGCAATGCCACGGAGGACTACGATCGCGGCGAGAAGTTCGAGCACTACCGACTGATTCCTGAGCTCGCCGGCTACGTTCTTGTTTCTCATCGCGAGCGCCTGATTGAGGTGTTTCATCGAGGCGGGGATGGAAAGTGGAATCGTCTCGAAGCCAGAAGCGGCGCTCGGGTTCGACTCAGCGGAATCGATTGTGAGCTCGACGTCGACAGCGTGTACGAAGGCATCGCGCTACAGAGCGAATAGTGTCAGCGGCGGTGAGCCGGGTGGTTCCGCAGGGAAGTACGCTGTGCGCATTTGGTGCCGACTGACGCTGTCTATGGGCGATCAGGTGCGTTTGGGGGGCGCGGTTTCCCGACTCGCAAAGAGTGCGACTTGCGCAAGCTTTGCGTAGCGAGACGTTGCGACGCTAGAGGTCTGGAAGGGCTCTTCGCCTCTCAGAGCCGTGGCGGCACAGTGTGCTTTTCCGCTGGTGCCAATGTTGCTGAGTCAGTGCCCCGACAAGGGATCACATGAATTCACCGACTCGAGACGCGGCGCTGATTGTGGTGGGGCTGATGGCAGCCGTGGTTGCTGCGCCTGCCTCGGCGCAATCAGACGTACCCGGAACCGGAGCCAGCACCTTCCCCCGGTTCATGATCATCTTCGACAACTCGCGCTCCATGCAGACGCTGCCCTCGAACGACTTCGACCAGGTCTGTGCGCCCAACGACGACTTCGTCCCCGGCTCCGGTGTCGCCACCAACGTGGCCTCTGGCTCCGCTCAGTGCAGCCCCGCTTCCCCGGGCGGCACCGCCGCGGATGGCCCTACCCAGTGTCGCAACAAGTTCTGCATCGGCAAGAGCGTGATGTACGACGTTTTGGACTCGTACGCGTCGCTCTCCGAGGTCGGCTTCGCGACCTATTACCAGTACCTGCGCCGCACCAACACCACGGTCCCCGCGGGAACGCGCACCACCACGTGTACGTATGACGTCTTGGCGGGCTCGGGCGAAATCGCGAGAACCTTGCCGCTCAATGTTCCCTCGTCGGGCAGCGCGCAGGAATTCTTCTCGCTCACCGATATGCGCGGCACTTGCTACCCCACGAAGGCCCTCGCCAAGAGCACCTCCCGTTGGTACCGCACGCCACACTCCTGCGTTGACCGCACCCCGGGCACGCCGGCGCTGCTAGAGACGGCGAAGACCTGTCGCTGGCCGAACGCGGCGACCTCACCGTTGTTCAGCTGGACGCAGAACTTCGCTGACATCATCCGCTACAACGACGACTTCACCGGTGCCACGATGACTCCGGCGCGCTACCACTCGGCGAGCACGGCGTCCGACCCGTACTGGGCGCCCAATACGGTGACGGCGATTGCGGACGCGGCGCTTCCGGGTTCCGCGAGCACTGTGGTCAAGCAGGTCGATACCAGCTCTCCGAACGTGAACTACTACCTCTACAGCCGTTATTGGGATCCGGTGAGCTCCGCGGCGCGCACCCGGTACGCGACCATCGCCCCCAGCACCGGCTGCGTCGCCCCCGGCACCATCCAAGTCTTCAGCGCGACCCCGGCCGCGGGCACCACCGCCGGGTTGCGCTATGGCGGCGTCGCCAACTGGGGCTGCACGGCCGCGAATCCCTGTGAGATGACCCGTCGCTGGACGGACACCCCGGCCAGCGGCACCGAGTTCTGGTACGAGAGCATGGGCACGTCGTACGTGTCGTCGACCACCTACTCGGGCCAGACCTGTACACAGAGCGGAAGTGCCAGCAACACCACGCTCGTCGACTCGCGCGTCTCTCTGAGCGCCCCGACCTGCTCCGCCACGGTGAGCAACCTCACGTCCAATACGGTGGCGGGCTTCACGCTTTCTCCGGCTTCGAACTGCACCTCGGAGCGGCCGTGTGATCTCACCGGCGGAGCGTCCAACACCAACACGGTGACGGGCCGCTACGCCTACGACAACGGCTCGTACGTGGTGAACATCTCCGGCACGAACGTTCCCTATTCGCAGGTGTCCTCTTCGACGGTGACCGGCTATTACGACATGAGCCCCAGCACCCCGGCTGGCACCAGGTGCCAAGGCTACGGCACCGCGAATACGACGTTCACGGGCAGCCAGCTCACCGGTCTTTCCTGCAGCGCCAGCGGCAACAACTTGAGCGCGGGTTGCTTGGCCACGCTGGTCACCGCGGGCAACGACGCGGCAACCGGTATCGAGTTCATCGGCACCAGCGAGCCCCGCACCCGTCGCTGCAATTACACGGTGACTCAGCGCAACTTCACGGCGACTTATTACAACTGCAGGTACACGCGCTCTCAATACAACTACAACTGCGGTGGTCTCTCGGTCTGCCAGTGGCAGCGCACGACCTTTACCTGGAAGCCGCGCTACTATCGCAACGAGTGGCTCACCGTCGGCGGCGAGCTCTTGGGCACCAGCACCTTCAGCGGCGCCGCGCTGCCTGCGTTGGGAACCGATCACCTCTGCGGGAACGCCGCTGCTTGGAACGCAACGGACGGGTTCACTGACTCGCCCGGTGTCTGTCCCGGGACGTACGTGGGCGCCGCCGGCACAGTCTGCGCTCCGCCTCGCGTCTGCAAGCTGACCTGGCGCGCGGCCCAGTCGGCAGGCTCGCCGGCGGTGAACTTCAACAGCAACGGTCGGCTCCACAACGTGAGCGCCTCGGTCACCAACTTCAACAACACCGCGGCAAACCGGTTCTGCACCGCACCTGACCGGACGGATGGCTACGTCGCCACCACCCCCGCGGCCAACAACTACGCCGGCAACTGGTGTGGCGGTTCAAACGGTCCGCTTCAGCAGAACCACACGTACACCGAAGTGATGTCGGATCCGTATTCGCCAACGTCGCCGAATACGTCGGGAGCGTTGGGAACGATTCGACCTCGTCCCGGTGACGCGTGGCCCAGCGGGCTCTCCGGTGAGGTCGTGGTGTCGACCACGTTCTCCACGGACGGCACGACGTGGACCAACGAGCCGGTGCTGCCCACCAAGACCGCCGGTTGGAGCCGCACGCCGGCAGGTCAGCATTCGCTGAACTTCGTCGACGTCAACCTCGGCACCGCCACGCTGCCTTCCATCAAGCAGATCATGAGCGCCTACAACGCCACGACCAACCCGAACGGTCTGCGAATGGCGGACGCACTGCGCTCCGGTCAAAACACCCCGCTCTTTGGCAGCTTGACCAACGCCAGGGACTACCTCAAAGACCTGATTGAAACCGACTCCGCCGCGAGCTGCCGCGACTACGCAGTTCTGCTGGTGACGGACGGTCAGGAGAATCAACCGAACGCTCAGCCGCATTACGATCCCGCCCAGACGTTCAGCCAGTTCAGCACGCCTGACTTGGTCACCGCGGTCACCGACCTCAAGAACATCCAGAGCACCTCCGGCAAGAAGCCGAAGAGCCTGCAGACGTTCGTGATCGGCTTCGGTGACGGCGCGGCCACTCCCGCCGGTCAGACCAACCCGCTCGACTTGATGGCGCGCGCCGCCGGCACCGCGATTCCGGATCCTGCCACCGGCGCGGCGTACCAAGCGACGGACGCCACCACGCTGCGTACTCAGATCTTCAACATCTTCGGATCGCTCACCGCGAACACCTACACCCGCAGCAAGCCGGTGCTCTCCTCGACTGGCAACACCGTGGGCGACAAGGTGTATTACGGCTTCTTCCGCCTCACGCCGGGCGAGACCGAGTGGAAGGGCTTCTTCAACTCGTACTCGCTCTCCAACGTGACTGCCGCGGGGACCAGCGCTACGCGCTGGAGATTCTCCGACAAGCTGGACGCTTCGACCGTCTACACGACTGGCGTTACCCGCCGCGTTTACACCTACGCAGGGGGCGCGCTGGTCAACTTGGCCGGCACCCTGACCAGCGCTCAGCGCACCGCGGTGATGTCGGCAATGGGCCTGAGCTCGCCTTCGGGTGACGCGGAGTTCAACCGCGCGCTCACGTTCTTGCTCAACACCAACCAGAATGCTCCGTTCCAGGACGCCAGCACCCGCGATTCGCGCCTCTCCGCCGTCTACCACTCCACCCCCGCGGTCATGGGCGGACCACCGTACGTGACGGAGTGGCCGGGTACTGTCGTGGCAGAGCAGAGCGCGTACAACACGTACAAAGCCAACTACGCGAACCGCGAAGGACGGGTCTACATTGGCTCGAACAGCGGCATGATGCACGCCGTCTGCGATCAGCTCTCATCCAGCGCGCCAGCCACCTGCCGAGGCATCGCCAGTACGGGCGGCGAGGAGGCTTGGAGCTTCGTGCCTCCTACGCTGCTCGGGAAGGTCGCCAACCTCTACCGTCAAGGCAACCTGCCCATGGTGGACGGCTCGTTCGGCGCGGCGGACGTCTGCACCGCAGCCAGCTGCACCACGGCGGCCAACTGGCGCACCCAGCTCATCGGCTCGCTCCGTGAAGGTGGTCGTTCGCTCTTCGCGATGAACGTGACCGATCCCAGCAGCCCCCTCTACGAATGGAGCTTCGCCGAGTCGAACTTTGGCGAGAGCTGGTCTCCGCCGGTGGTGGTGCGAGTCACGGTGGGCTCCGTGGACAAGTACGTCGCCTTGGTCGGCGGCGGTTATGCCCCCTCTACTGAACCGGAAGTGGGCAACCGTCTCTACGCGGTTGACGTGGGTACCGGCGCTGTCCTCAACAGCGGTTCCGTCTATGCCGAGTTCCGCACTGACCGGAACGCGGTCTGCTCCACACCGCCGTGCAGCTTCCCCATCGTGAAGAACAGCGTCGTCGCTCGTCCCGCGGTCACCCGCGTCGGCGAGACCTCTCGCGCCGAGCTGGCGTTCACCGGCGACATCCAAGGCCGGATCAGCCGACAGAGCTTCTCCTCCAACGTCATCTCCGATTGGGCGCCTGCGCGGTTCTTCGATCCCTCCGCCTCCGCCTGCGCCACCGACGTGAACTCCACGCCGGGCGGCACGCCCATCTACGACGCGGACGCCGACTCGTCGCTGCCTTCGGTGAGCTCGGTGGACCGCCTTCCGTTCGCGAGCGCCGGTGACCCGCGGGCCATCTACCAGCGCGCCACGCTGGGCAAGGACCGCGAAGGTCGCGTCAACGTCTATGTGGGCACGGGCGATGCGGTGAACCCGCTCTTCAACGACACCAGCAGCACGCCCACCGTACGCAGCTACGAGTACTTCTACGCGCTGCGCGACAACAACAGCTCGTCGACGAACTTGGACTGCGGTGGTGCGCCGCTGTGGGTCAAGCGATTCAAACGCGGTCAGAAGGTGCTTAGCGAGGCGACCCTCGCCGGTCGCGCGGTGATTATCCCGACCTACGTGCCGTCTTCGAATCCCTGCACGAATGTCGGTGACACCGTGCTCTACGCTTTCGACCGCACCTCTGGCGTACCGGTGGCCGTGTTCGAGACCGTCACCGGGGGGGTGACGACGTACTCCAGCAAGTTGGTCCTGTCGAATCAGGGCATCTCGTCCGACCTGTTGTTTATCCCCAGCTCGCCCGGCTCCGGCACCGGCCAGCTCGTCTTCGGAACGTCCGCAGGCGACGTGCGCGGCAGCCGCCTGACCAACCTCAACGCCGGCGTCAACGTGAAGGGTTGGCGACGCCGCGGAGTCTCTCAATGAAAGCCCGAGGCTTTACACTGCTTGAAATGATGGTCGTGGTGGCCATTGGCGGTGTCATGGCCTCGATGGCGGTGATTGGGTTTCGGCAGTCGAAGGCTCAAGCCAACGTGAGCGGCGTTGCACGTGCGGTGACAGGCAGTTTGCAACGGGGTCGAACGCTCGCGGTGGTGGGAAGCAACCCTCACCATCTGCTGGTGACCGGGCCACAGGTCGCGGACATCACCAACACCCGCGTTCCGGACATCCGCGGTCACCTCACTCTGCTGCGCGACGCGCAGTGCGCCGTTTTTCAAACGACCGCGTGCCCAGGGACCCTCAGCAACGATGACATCCCTGTCTTCGACGAAGAGCTGCCGCGAGGTTCGAATGCTTCCGACGGAGGCGTTCAGCAATCGGTCGCGTTTCGCATCTTCACTGCAGCGACCTGGACGAATGTCTCGTCGAGCGGTGAGAACAGCATTCGCGTGCTGTTCAACAGGTTGGGACGGCCGACGGTGACGTCGGGGTCGACCAGCGGGACGATCACCGCTCACGCGTTGCCTCTTTTGATCGAAGTTCGAGACCCCACCAACGCGCGCGAGGTCGCCACCAACAATCCGTTGAACAACGACACCCGTCGCTGCGTGCGGATCGCGGGCGATGGCACCGCAACCGTGTCTCCTGACTGCATCTAAAAGCGGATCCTCTATGAAGAAACCCAAGTTTCGAAGATCCGAACGAGGTTTCACGCTGCTCGAGACGATGATGGCGGGCGTCTTGATGCTCGCGGGTCTGACCGGCGTGCTTCTGCTGTCCGTTTACACCTCGAGCAACGCCCAGAAGAGCGCTCTGAACCTGGAGATGACCCAATATGCCGCACAGGTCCTGATGGAGCGAACCTCCAGCGGTGTGGCCAACGTCGGCATCAACAGCAACGCCACCAACGTGAAACTGCCGTCGGGCCACTTGGTCACCTCTCAGGTCACCGTCACGCCGCTCGGCGGCGTGGGCTCGACCGTCACCGTCACCGTCGTTCGTACTGATCCCATCACCAGCCGTCAGGTGCGCTATGTGCAATCCGCGATCGCCATCAATCCTCCGTAAGCCGCGCGGCTTCACGCTGCTGGAGATGATGATCGCGAGCGCGGTCGGCATCATCTTTGTCGCCGCGGCCTTCGCTGCCTTCGACCTGCAGAACCGGGTTCAGAGCAACAGCGACCGCATGCTCACGGTGTATTCGGGACTGGGGCTGGCCTTTTCCCCGATTCAGCGCGCGGCGGAGTCGTCTGGTTTCCGGCTTCCCAGCGCCGAGTTTGCAGTGCGCGTGAACAACAACGTCGCCGCGGCGTTGCCGGCGACGCCAGGCAACAACCAAGTCCCCCTCTATTCAGGCGGCACCGACGCCGGGACAACGATCGGCTTGGCTCCCGGAACAGACGTGGTCGAGCTGCGGTCGAGCATCGGTGCGCGTGAGAGCTCCTTGGTTCAGGGCGCGCCTACCTTCCTCGGTTCAGGCCAAGTTCGACTGGAGCTTGACTCTCAATCAGCGATCCCCAACCCGTTGACCAAGGCCGAGTTCGACCTCCACGTCGCCACCACCGGGCCGCTGTTTGGGCCGGCCATTCTCTTCCGCAACACCAACGCGAATTGTTACGGGTTGGTCATCGAAACGGCGGACAACGCGGGGCGTCCTCGGCTCACAGTGCAGCTGACCGATCGGAACCTGAACGCGAACACGGCCGCGCCGACGACGTGCCCCCTCGCGGGGATGCGTGCTTACGCAATGAACGATCGGGCCCGCTATTACGTTCAGAAGACCAACGAAACGACCTACGACCTCATGGAGCAGCTCTCCGATCCAACTCCCACGGCCACGCACCAAGGTGGCCTGGTCTGGCAGCCTGCCCAGGTCATCGCTTCGGGCATCGAGGACTTTCAGGTCTCCATGGTGCTCGACAACCCCGGTAACATCCTTGGATGTGGCGCGACCACTTGCCCCTGCTGGAACAACGGTACGAGCTGCGACCCCGAGGCCGCCGCCAACTTCATCCGCCTGCGCGGAATTCGGCTGGGAGCGGTGTCCCGTGGCGTGCAGTCGTTGGCGCGAAAGGGTGATCAACGTCCTCGGATGTATGACCACGCGCCGGGCAGTGTCGACGACGTCGGGCGAGCCACCATGGAATCCGCCGTGGTGATGCCCAACTTCGATCCCAACACCACGAGCTCGCCATGAAGAATCCAAACCTTGTGTTTCGTCGCCGTCGTCAGGAGCATGGCTATGTCTTGCTGATCGCCATGGCCTCGTTGGTTTTGCTGACCGTCACCGGCGCGATGGTGTATCGCAGCAGTGAGAACCAGCTGATGATGACGGTCGCGGTGAAGAATCAGAACGTCGCTTCCATGCGCGCCGCGTTCGCTGCCAAGCAGGTGGTGGCAGAGCTCAACTCGGGCGCGCAACCCGCATGGTTGGGCAACTTCTCCGCGCAGTACCAGACCTGTCAGCTCTGGTCGTCAACCCAGACGGCGGCGACCACCGAGGTGGAATGGACCGGAGGAACGCCTCAGGGCCTCCTGGCGCGCCGGCAGACCTCGGAAACCGGAGGAAACAACGGCGATTCGCTCTCTCTCGACCAGGGCGGCGGACTCCAGTTCGAAGCACAGCTGGTCTGTATGCATCGCCCGGGCAGAGCGGGAACACCGGGCGTCATTATTCGCGCCATCGGCTACTACGGCTACGACCCCGCCGGAGCGCGCGGCGCGAACAGCCAAGTCTACTCGGACGTCGTGGAAGTGGA
>JBQTKE010000559.1:0-17497 GCA_052386435.1 Myxococcaceae bacterium | reverse complement strand
GATTGCCCCGTCTGGGGACCGGGTGCAGCATCCAGTCTCCATGCGCGACTTGATCCCCGTCGACGCTGCGTCGCTGCCACCTCCTTCCGACGCGGCGCGGGTGTTCGTGGCGCAGATGGGGTGCCGCGCGTCGTTTTCGGATCAGGATCGCATTGGCTACTCCAAGGACATGTGGCCGAAGGCGATGCTCTGGATCCGCGAAGGAAAGATTCCTTCGCCGCCGGACGCAGTGGTCTGGCCGGCCGATGAAGACGAGCTGGTCGCGCTGGTGCTGCTCGCTCGAGAGCTCAAAGTCCCGCTGATTCCTTTCGGCGCGGGGTCAGGCGTGTGCGGCGGGACGTGGGCGGTGCGCGGCGGGATCGCCGTGGACCTCAAGCGCTTCGAGAAGGTGGGCGAGGTCGACCAAGACGGATTTTGTGTCGACGCGGAAGCGGGCGTGTTCGGCGAAATCTTGGAACGAAACCTCAACCGCCAGGGATTCACGCTGGGGCACTTTCCGTCGTCGATTTACATGTCGACTTTGGGCGGTTGGTTGGCGGCGCGCAGCGCGGGGCAGCTCTCCAGCCGCTACGGAAAGATCGAAGACATGGCGCTCTCCGTGCGCGCGGTATTGGGGACCGGAGAGCGGGTGAGCACACCGGAACGGCCGCACGCGGAGATGGATCTCGCGCCGCTGCTGATCGGCTCGGAAGGAACGCTCTGCTTCTTCACCGGCGCGCGGCTGCGCGTTCATCCCCTGCCTGAGGGGCGGTTGTTTCGCGGGATCAAATTCAAGCGGTTGGAGCATGGCGTCGAGGCGATCCGAAAACTCTTCCACGCGGGGCTGCGTCCATCGGTCACCCGGCTCTACGACCCTTTCGATACGGCGCTGGTGGGGCGCGAGAAGCCACGCCACAAGCCGAAGATCGCGCCTTCGCTGAAGAGCCGCTTCGAGGCCGACACTGTGCCCGCGCTGCTCCGCGAGGTGAGCCCCACCGCGTTGGGGAGCCCGAAGGCGCTCAACCGCGCCGCGGACCTCCTCCGTCACTGCCTGTTGATTCTGATGTTCGAGGGCGCGTCGGACCGGGTCGCGTCCGAGGAGGCGGAGGCGCGCGCGATCTGCCTCGAGGCCGGTGGCGAGGACCAGGGCGAGCAACCTGGGAAGGACTGGTACCGCAAACGCTACGACGTCTCGTACAAGATGTCGAAGGTCGTGGATGCCGGCGCCTTCGCGGACACGATGGAAGTGGCGGCGACGTGGGACCGCGTGCTGGACGTCTATGAGGCGGTGCGCGAGGCCGCCTCCGGTTTGGCGTTCGTGATGTGCCACTTCTCTCACGCGTACGCGGAAGGGTGCTCGCTCTACTTTTCGTTCGCGTCTTCTGCGTCCGAGGATGAAGGGTTGGAGACGCGCTACGATCGACTCTGGGCCGCGGCGCTTCCGGCCGCGATGCGAGCGGGCGCGACGGTGAGTCATCACCACGGGGTGGGGCTGCTCAAGGCGGACGCGCTGCTGGTGGAGCTCGGCACGGCACGACCGCTGTTGGTGTCTTTGAAGCGCGCGCTGGATCCAGACGGGATCTTGAACCCCGGAAAGCTGGGACTGTGAACGCGCACCTGCTCGCCCAACTGCGAGCGCTCTTCGGCCCGCGAATGCAGAACACGCGCGTGGAGCCTGCGTCGGAGCGCGAGCTGCAGCGAATGTTGCAGCTTTTGGCGGAGTACGGAGCGTCCTTCGCGTCGTTTCAGATGATTCGAGATCGCTTCAACACATTGGGCCCCGTCGACGAGCGGAGCGGGTTGGTGGAGGCGGGCGCGGGCGTGCGGCTTGCGGCGATTGAAGATCACGTGTCGCGCGTTGGGTTTTCGCTGGGCCCCTTGTCGCCGGGGATCTTGCGACTGTCGGTGGCGGAGTTTCTGGAGGGCTCACTCGCAGGCGCGCGACCGACGGTGGGAGGACGGCTGGAGCCGATGGCGATTGCGCTCTCGGCGCTCCTGCGCGACGGGAGCATGTACCGGTCTCTCCCCAGTCCGCGCAGCGCCGCCGGGCCGGATCTGGATGCGTTGTTTCTGGGCGGTCGCGCTCGTGCGGGGCTGTTGCTCTCCGCCACGCTTCGCCTTTGTCCGCGGCCGCACGCGGTGATCGACGTAAGGTTCGCCGCGCCTCGGACGATTCGATTGCTTCGCGGCGCGCTGCTCGAGGGCGTGTGGATGGCCCGCGCGCGACTTTGGCAGGAGCAGGTCGAGGTCCAGCTGATCGGTTCGCAGCAGAGTGTGGAGCGCGATCGCGCGACCCTTTTGCGCTGGGTGGATGCGGAAGGCGGACGCCGGGAGGGGAACATGGCGGGAACAGCGGAAGGTACCCGGGAGGAAGAGGTGGCCTGGGGGGAGGTCGAGCGGGCTCGAGCTGCGGGCGGGATGGTGACGCTGTACCGGCTCTCAGCGGAGACGGTGCTGGTGGTAGGAGCGGGGAGGCGGACAGAGCGCGCTGCTGCCGCGGAGACGACAGTGCCGACTGGTGCGGCGGCGCGAATCAAGTCCGATGCACTCCGTGCGGCAGTGTCCTCGGTCGAATCACGCTCGGCGGCGACCGCGGTGTCACGCGAGCTCTCCGTGCGGCTGTTCGGCGAGCTTGATCCAAGCGGCCTCTTTGAGAGGCGAGAATGAGCCTCTCCGAACATCGCCAGGCGTTCGCGTACTGCGCGTTTTGTCCGAAGGTCTGCCGGTTCGCGTGCCCCGTCTCCGAAGCGACCCAATCAGAAGGGACGAGTACCTGGGGAAAGATGACGGAGGCGTATCTGACCTCCGAAGGAAAGCGCCCGCTGGAAGCTAGCGGCGCCAAGGCGCTCTACGCGTGCACCGGCTGCTTGCGGTGCCGGAGCTTCTGCGGTCATCAGAACGAAGTCGGCTACGCGCTCTTCACCGCGCGGTCCCAGGCTGTGGAGAAGGAGCTGGCCCCCAAGGGCGCGTTGAGCACGCTCAAGACCTTGGCGGATCATGGAAACCCGTTCGGTGTGGACTTGCGTGCAGAGGTCGCGGCGTACCGCGCGGAGAAACCGGTGCGCTACCCGCTCTTTCCCGGGTGCAGCTCGCTGGTGAAATGCAAAGGGCTGGTCGAGGACGCGCTGGTGGTGGCGGACGCGCTGGCTGCTCCCGTGGCGGTGAGCCGCGCCAGTCACCGTTGCTGCGGTTATCCGCTCTACGCTGCAGGGGACATCGACGCGTTTCGCGCGCACGCGGAGAGCACGGCGCAGGCGATGGCGGAGTATCCGGAGCTGGTCGTCCTGGATCCGGGTTGCGCATACACGTTCAAGGTCGTGTATCCGCGCTTCGATGTGCGGCTGGCCACGCGCGTTCACACGCTCTACGAGGTGCTGGCAGGCCACGTGGCCCAGGCTCCACAACGGGAGAAGCTGAACGAGCCGGTGGCGTACCAAGATGCGTGTCACCTGGGGCGCGGACTGGGGCAGTTCGATGAGCCACGCGCGCTGCTCACCGCGGCCGTTGAAGGTTGGCGCGAGGCCCAGGCCTCACGAGCGGAAGGTGGTTGCTCGGGTGGAGGTGGCCTTTTGCCGCGTACGATGGGGGAGACCTCGGTGGAGGTGGCGCGGCGCGAGGCCCGACAGGTCGCGCCGAACGGAGAGCTCATCGTCACCGCTTGCCCCACGTCCCGGAGGATGTTTGAGAGGGCCGGGCGTCGCTCGGAAGATCTTCTTTCCCTTCTTCGCCGTTGGCTGAAAGCCTAAGGACCCATGAAGACGTTCTTCGTCGTCAACCCTCAGAGTGCAAACGGTCAGACCGGCCGAAAGTGGGCGGAGCTCTCCGCGCGGATCGGTTCAGCGTTGGGGACTTTCGGTCACGCCTTCACCGCGGGCCCCATGGATGCCGCGCGCCTGACTTCGAAGGCGCTCGACGAAGGCTTTGCGTGCGTGGTCGCGGTCGGCGGCGATGGCACTGTGAATGAAGTGGTGAACGGCTTCTTCCGAGACGGAAAGGTGATTCGTCCCGGCGCGTGTCTGGGCCTGTTGGCGCGCGGCACCGGGGGCGACTTCAGGAAGACCTTTGGTTGGGAGAGCGATCTCGACAGCGCGTTGGCGCGACTGCAGACGCCGACGACTCAGTCATTCGACGTGGGCCTGCTCGAATACACCACGCACGATGGATCGAAAGCGCAGCGCTACTTCGCCAACATCTGCTCGTTCGGGGCGAGCGGCGTCGTCGACCAGGAAGTGAACAAGGCGAGCAAGGCGCTGGGCGGGAAGGTGACGTTCATGCTGGCCAGCGTGAAGGCGATGCTCAAGTACGCCGACCGCAAGGTTCGCGTTTCGCTCGACGGTGGCGCGGAGCAGCTGTTCAACGTGACCACGCTGGCGGTGGCGAATGGGCGCTACTTCGGTGGAGGGATGTGCGTCGCGCCGCAAGCGAGCACGTCAGATGGACAGTTCGATGTCACCGTGTGGAGTGGCTACACCCTGGCGGACTTCGCGCTGAAGTCGAAGGCGATCTACGACGGTTCGCATACGCGCCTTCCCGGGACGAAGCAGTTTCGGTGCAAGACCTTCAAGGCGAGCAGTGATGAGGAAGTGCTTCTGGACGTGGACGGAGAGCAGCCGGGTCGGCTGCCCTGCTCGATGACGGTGCTGCCCGCAGCGATTCAGCTCAAGGTCTGAGGTCGCAAGAACGCTGACGCAGCGATCACGTCTGCTCCCGTGGAGGTGGGCGCCGACGCCGTTTGCTCGCTCAGCGCGTGAAACGGCGGCGAGCAGCAACGAGAGGAAGGAGCGCGAGCACGGTCCAGAGCGCGAGCTGACCCGTGGCAGTGCATCCGCCCCCGCCGCCTTTGCTGGTCCCGCCCGTGCCACCGTCCGCGGTTCCAGCAATGCCTTCGCCGGCCGACGTGGAGTTGGTGCCCGCGTTGACCTCGATGATGTTCGACGCCGTCAGGCCGACGCTGCTCTTCACCTGGACCTGGATCTTGTGGATGCCTTCTTTGGCGAACGTCGCGGTGGTGTTCTTCGCCGCGTTGTCCCCGTTCTTGGAGAAGGTGACGGCGCCGGCCCCACCGATGCTGCTCCACGTGTACTTGAGCGAGCCGTCATCCGCGCCCACGCCCACGGTCAGCGCGGCGGTCAAGCCCGTGACGGTCGAGGAGGCGGGGGTGGTGATCCTGGGAGGGGTGCCGTTGGCGATAAAGACGGTGGCCACGTTTCGCATCTGGCCTGACTGGGCGCTGACAGTCACTGTGGTGCCGACAGTGCTGGGCGCTCGGTAGAAGCCTGTCGTGGCGTTGATCACGCCGCCGCCCGGGGTCACGGACCAGGTCACTCCGGCAAGCTCGGCGATAAGGCCGCCGAATTGATCTTTGCCCTGCGCGGTGAACTGTTGAGTGGTGCCGGGCGGAACGCCTACCTCGTCGGGCGTGATGACGATGGCCGAGAGCACGGTGCCGATGTTGACCTCGGTCACGCTGGTCGACGTCAGGTTCGTGGGATCGGTCAGCGTCGCGGTGACCTTGTACGTGCCCGGCATAGTAAAGGTTCCGCTGGTGGCCTTGGCGGCGTTGGTTCCATTGGGCGTGAAGGTCGCGGACCCAGGCCCCGTGGCAGACCAGGTGTACGTGAGGGTGGACTCAGGCGAATCGTCCGCTCCTAGAACAGACAGCGCGATCGTCTTGCCGGTGGTGCTCGCCATCGCCGGTTTCGCGGGCTCAGCGACAAGCGGTGGGCCGGGCTGCGTGGAGAAGTTAATGGTAGCCACCAAATTGCTCGTTGGGCTGGCCAACGCAGTCCCAGCCACGGCTGACGCATAAACCTTCACCGTTCCGCCCGTGTGAGGGAGATCCAACGTGAAAGTCCAAGGACCGCCACTGCGACTGGCGACTTCGCCGGGGTTGATGCTGGTGATGAGCCCGCCACCGGTGGGGGTGAGCTTCACAAGCTTGGCGTTGTCGATCGCGATGTCGACCGAATTGCCCGGGCCGTTGACGCTGTACGTCCCTTTGGTTCCGCCCACCGCATTGGTGGATCCGCCTAAGCTCAATGCCGCGCCACCTCCAGCGTGGCACGCGTTGCAGGTCACTCCGTTCAGCCCGGAGTAGCCGACGGAGCCGCCGTTAGCGAAGGCCGCTCCCGAGGAGAGAAGAAGTACGGAAAGGAGCGAGGAGCGCAGGAGGTTCGACATAGGGGGGTACGAAGGCAGTTTGGGTGCCAGCCGTAAGGGTTCAGCAGTGTCCTGAACTTGCTCACGCTTTGGTCGGGTCCCAAACGGATGGGAACGCGTGTCGACGGGACATGGATGCTCCACTGGACGCGCCGTGCGCAGGAGCTGGATGTCCTATGTGACGCGCCGGAGAGGGCTACGCGAGCCAGAAATACGCGGACGTCACCAGCGCTCGGCGGTCCACGACCTTCGCTTTCTGCACCAGCGCGGCGAGCGAACGGTCTTTCTGCGAGTAGCGCGCCTCTTCGTCTGCTCGAAGGGCGATCAGCTTCTTTCGGTACTCGCGCTCCAGGCGATCCGCGGCGGCGCGGGCCTTCGGACGCTCCGCGGGATCACTGAGTGAGAGGACGTTCCGACGCGCGACCTCCCAATCCTTGCGCACCTGATCCACGGCGGCGCGCGGGTGCATCAGACAGTCTTCGGCGTAGCGGTCCGCGCGGTCTTTCGCGGTGTCCAACTCCAGCGCGTTGGCTCGCTCCGCGCCGCGGATGAGCTCGTCGCGCGCGACCGTCCACGCTTGCTCGTGAAAGAGCGTGACCGACTGCGGCGCGGGCCGCTTCGACGCCTCTTCCGTCGCGGGCAGCTTGGGAAAATGATCGGCGTCGTTCAAAGGGAGGGCGCGGTACTTGTCGCCGTCCTTAAGCAGGATCAGGTGCACCAGCCGCTCGACGGGCTTGATGCCGGAGAGCTCCACTTTGTAGACAAACCACCAGCCTTCGCTGCCGGCCAAGTGGGCCAAGCGCGCAGGAAGGGCAGCCGTATCCAGCTTGAGGTAGTTGACAGAGTCGTTGAGTCGTTCGCGCACCGCGCCGGCGGCCTTGGCGACGTTGGCGCGGGTGGCGGCGCCCTTGCCCAGCACCGCGCCGGTGAGCGCTTTCGCCCCCGCCTTGCGACGGCTGACAATCTCTTTCGCCTGCTCGTCCGCGAGTCGAAGCCGACGACGGACGTCCCCGTCAAAACGCTCGATGAGCATTGACCGCGCTTGGGTCATGCGTTGATCGATTCGCTTCTCCAGATCCTGCCGGAGCGAATCAAACGCTGCGTTTATCTCGTCCGGGTGACGACACGATTGGTAGATGTCGAGGATGCGCTTTTCGAAGTCGACACCACTCTCGAGCGCGCCAAGAATTTCATCCGACGCGCCGAACACGCCGTCGAAGAGGTTGAGCTTCTTCTCCAGCAGCTCGTAGAGGCGCGCGTCCGCCGCGTTCTGCCGGTTGAGGAAATTGAGCACCAACACGTCGCGCTGCTGACCGTAGCGGTGGCAGCGGCCAATGCGCTGTTCCACGCGCTGTGGATTCCAGGGCAGGTCGTAGTTCACGACCAGGTTGCAGAACTGGAGGTTCAGCCCTTCCGCGCCCGCTTCGGTGGAGAGGAGAATCTGCGTCCGCTCCTTGAACTCTTGCACCAGATCTCGCCGTTCCTCCGGCGTTCCCGCGTCACCGGAGAGGACGGAGATGCGGCCTTCGAAGCCGTGCGCGGAGAGGAGTTGAAAGAGGTACTCCTGCGTGCGTCGCGACTCGGTGAAGACGACCGCCTTCTCAGGCCACTGGTGCGCGCGAGCGACCGTGAAGGTTCGATCCAGCGCGCGTTTGAGCGCTTCGCCCTTCGCGTTCACTTTGATCGAGTCCGCGAGATCCGCGTACTGCTTCAGCTCCCAAACTTCATTCTGGAGCGTGCGCACGTTGGCGGGTCGAGCCGGATCGTCGTCCCACTCTTCCGCCTCTTCGCTGTACTGCTTCACCTCGTCGGGTTCGAAGAGGAGCTTGTTGGCCTGTTCCGAAAGCTGCGCCTGCTGAAGCCGGCGCTCCAGACTGTCCGCCAGTTTTCGCAGCGTCGGCGCGATGGCGTAGGTCGAGGACGCGAGGAGCTTCCGATAGACCAGCGTCAACAGCGTTTTCTTGCCCGGCTCGATCGCGGCGGCTTCGGAGCGGCGCAGGTATTCGGAGACCTTCTCGTAGAGATCCTGCTCTTCAGCCGATGGCGCGAAGTCTTCCACCACGCTGCGGCGGTTGGTGTAGCGGACGTATTCGCGGACCTGGCGGCGCAGCGTTCGATAGACCACCGCGCTCAGTCGCTCCTTGAGCTCCGCCGAGGCGGATTCGGTGAGGACGCCAACGTCTGAATCCACCACGTAGCGAGAGCGGAACGCTGCTTCGGGGCCCAGGATCTGCTCGTCCAGCAGCGAGAGCAGACCGAACAGCTCCAGCAGCTCGTTCTGCAGAGGGGTCGCGGTGAGCAGGACCTTCGGCCGATCTTTGAGCGCCGTCCGCAGCGCCTTGCCCGTCTTGTTGTTCGGCTTGTAGGCGTTGCGCAGGCGGTGCGCTTCGTCGATGACCACGACGTCCCAGGGGATCTGCGCCAAGAGCTCCGCGCGGTTGGCGCCGAACGGAATGGAGCAGATGACCGGCAGCTCTTGGTCGAAGACGTTGCCCGTTGCTCGAACGCTCCGCCCATCCACGACGAGAGAGTCGAGGTTGAATTTCTCCTTGAGCTCCGCCTGCCACTGCGCGCGGAGCGTGGCGGGGCTGAGAATGAGGACCTTGCTCTTGCCTTCCGCGCACAGCTGCGCGATCAGAATACCGGCCTCGATCGTTTTTCCGAGACCGACCTCGTCCGCCAGCATGCAGCCACCGCGCGAGAGCGAATCCAGCGCGAAGGCGGCTGCCTCCACTTGGTGCGGGTTCATGTCGACCCGGGCGTCAGACAGCGCGGAAGCCAGACGCGACGCCCCGTCACCGCTCTTGGCGGTCAGCTCCTCGGCGAGCAAGCGCTCGTGAAAACGCGTGAGCGGCGCACCTTCCAAGTCCGGTTTCATCCCCCGTGCAGCCGCCTGAACCAAATCCACCCTCCCGGACTGAAGAACGCAAAAGCCCGATGCAGGGGACCATTTTGTGGATCAAGTCGCGCGTGTAAAGCCCATGTTCTTCCAGGCCGAAAAATCGGCCCTGCGCGAGTTGGCAAGAAAGCTTCGCCGCACTGTCCGTACATCAGCGCCACCCACGCTCCGCGTGTCCTTGCACAGACGTTGTGCCGTTACAACGCGGAGGGGAGTGTTTGTTTCGGCTTGAGACGGGTCGCGCTGCGCGACGCCAACAAAGCGCCGGTTGATCTCCCGCCGACCGGCGCGTAGCTTGCGCGGCCTTAACTTACCGATCGGTAACCAGATGAGCGCATTGGTGGAAGCGAAGCCTAAGCTGCGAGGAGTGCTCCACCAGTGGGCCGCTGTCTGGGCCACGGGAGCGGGGTTGGCGATGGTCGCGATGTCGCCGAACGCTCGAGCGGCGCTGGCGGGCGCCATTTACATGGGCAGCTTGGTGGTGCTCTTCACGACCAGTGCTTTCTACCACCGTGTGACTTGGTCCCCCGCGGCGCGAGAGTGGATGCGCCGGATGGATCACTCGGCGATCTTTCTCCTCATCGCGGGCACGTACACGCCGATCGCGCTGATTGGTCTCCGGCCCGAGCAGGGCAACACCCTGATGCTGGCCATCTGGAGTGCCGCTGGCCTTGGGATCTTGGTGTCGCTCTTCTGGATCCGCGCGCCGAAGATCATCGTGGCTGCATTGGCGCTGGCGGTTGGATGGACCCTCGCGCCCTATTTTTCAGACGTGAAGCGCGAGTTGGGACTGTCCACGCTGTGGTTGTTGTTGGCGGGTGGACTCGCGTACTCGCTGGGCGCGCTGGCCTATGCGGCGAAGCGTCCAAACTTGAAGCCGGGCGTCTTCGGGTACCACGAGTTATTCCACGCGTTGACGCTGTTCGCGACCGCTGTGCACTTCACTGCGGTTGCCCGCGTCCTCAAAGGTGTGGCCGCGTAGCCTCGGAGAGCCGTGCATTTCAGCGCCGTGTTTCGAAAGACGGAGCGTGTCTCACAGCAACCCGCGGGCCTTGATCCTCAGGTACTCGTTGACAGTCGCTGCGCCGAAGTGACTGGCGGGTGCCCGCATCACCAAGGCGCCTTGGGTGCGCAGGCGCGAGACGGTCAGCTTCTGTTCGTCGACCAGCTTGACGGCGATTTGGCGTACGTAGGCGTCAGACACCGTTGCGGGTGGGTGTTGCGCGGTTCGTTCGAGCTCTGCATCCGAGAGCGACGCGACCATGGGCAGATGGCGCGGTCTGAGGAGCGCAACCCTCGCCAGCAACAACGCCGAGGTGTCGGGGTCGAGCAGATCCGTGAAGAGGACGATGAGCGATCGTTTCGGATTTCTGCTCAACGCGCGATCCAGCGCCGCGCCGTAGTCGCTCTCCTCAAGCTCCGCGCGCGATCGGTACAGGCCGTGGGTGATGGCCTGGAGTTGCTCCGCGCCCTTCGCGGGTGGCAGCTGCAGGGAGACGTCTTTCGAGAAGGTGACGACACCCGCCGCGTCGCCTTTGTCCAAGCAGACCTTCGCCATTCTCAACGCCGCGTCGATCGCGTGTTCAAGCTTGGGTCTTCCGTCGACTTCGCCGGTCATGTGTCTGCCGCAGTCGATCAGGAGCCGGACGGTCTGGTTTCGCTCTGGGTAGTGAGTGCGAACGATGGGGCGGGCGCGCCGCGCGGTGGCTTTCCAATCGATCGCGCGGTAGTCGTCGCCGGGTCGGTGGTCGCGGAGCGAATCGAATTCTTTTCCTTCGTCTGGTCGGCGCAACGTCCGAGCAGTGGGAGCATCTTCTTGCGCGCGAGCCAGGCTCAGCGCGTCGCGGGTGAGCGCGGTCAGGTCCGGAAACACCTTCACGGTTTGCGTCGCGGGAAGAGTGATTTGGCGCGCGCAAAGCCCCATCGGCCCTTCGAGCCGGACGGTGAGATCGCCAAAGGTGAAGTCGCCACGCTGGCGCGGTGTCACGAAGTACTGAAGCCGCGGTCCAGTGATCGCTTGCCGGTGGTTCTGACTAAGGACCTCGGACGGCGGCGCATCCCGAACTTCTCCTCGCAAGACGGGTTCGATTCGCAAGGTCACCAGGTTGGGCACCCCGGCTGAGAGCAGAGGAGCCAGCTCCCGCTCGACGTGAACCGTCTTTGGGGCGCGAAGAAAGTCGATCACGACCAACAGCAGCACGGCGACGTCGAAGGGAATCGCCAGGTACGCGAGCTCTCTGTGTGCGAGCGAGAAGACCGCGGGCAGCAGCCCCAGCGTCAGCAGCCAGACGGCCCGTCGGGTGGGAAGGAGACTCACCGGGGAACGGAGACTTGTTCGAGCGTCTGTCGGATGACGTCGCGCGCGCGCAACCCTTCGACCTCTGCTTCGGCCTTGAGCAGCAGGCGGTGGTTGAGGACGCTGGCGCAGACGGCCTTCACATCGTCCGGGGTGACGAAGCTCTGGTTGTTGAGCGCGGCGCGCGCCTTCGCGGCGGCGAGCAGGGCTTGTGCCGAGCGAGGAGACGCGCCGAGCCGGATGCGGGGGTTCTGGCGGGTGTGGCGGATGAGCTTCACCACATAGTCGAGGATCGAGGCATCGCAGCGAAGGCTCGCGGCCTGACGCTGGAGCTCGGTGAGCTCGTCGCCGTTGAGGACCTGCTTCACTTTCGGCGCGGAGCCTTGCCGATCGTGAAACGCCTGGAGCATTCCGCGCTCCGCGGCCTCGGCCGGGTAGTCGATGTTCACGCGGACCATGAAGCGGTCGAGCTGTGCTTCGGGGAGGGGATAGGTTCCCTCCAGCTCCAGTGGGTTCTGCGTCGCGACGACGAAGAAGCGCGAATCCAACGCGTGGGTCACGCCGTCGAGGATGATCTGCCGCTCTTCCATGGCTTCGAGCAGCGCAGCCTGTGTTTTAGGAGGCGTGCGATTCACCTCGTCCGCGACCAGGACCTGCGTGAACAGCGGACCCTTTACCAACTGGAAACTGTTCTCGTTGGGACGAAACACAGACGTGCCCAAAAGATCCGCGGGCATCAGATCCGGCGTGAATTGCACGCGCGTGACTTGAAGACCCAGTGCCGAGGCGATGCTGCGCGCGAGCAACGTCTTGGCGACGCCGGGCACCCCTTCGAGGAGAACGTGCCCGCGCGCGAGAAGGGCGGTCAACAGGTCAGCCACTGCGTCGTCTTGTCCAAGCACCACGGCGTGCAGCGCTTCGATGAGTCGTTGCAGCGGAGAATTCATCGCGCCCGAGCATCACACAGTTTCAGCTAAACTCCGCGCGCCGTGTTCACTGGGCCCAAGGTCCCTGCTCGAAGTGATGTCGCTGCCGCTCCGGTCGACGTTCCGAACTTCTGCAGGTCCTCTTGCGCCAGGCTCTCGACGTCTTGGCGAATGCGTTCCCACTCGCCATCCGCCACAGAGAAATACGAGGCGACGACTTCGGGATCGAACTGGGTCCCGCTGCAGCGCCGAATCTCCTCCTTGGCGACGTGCAGCGGCCGGCCTTTGCGGTAGGGCCGGTCTGAGGTCACCGCGTCCATGGTGTCCGCGATGGCGAAGATGCGCGCGCCGATCACGATCTCCTGGCCTTTGAGCCTGGCCGGGTAACCCGCACCGTCGAAGCGCTCTTGGTGCTGCAGGACGATCAGCGCCTGGTCATGCAGGTACGGCATCTTCTGGAGCATCCGGTAACCGAACTCCGGGTGCAGCCGCATCTCGACCCACTCTTCCGGCGTCAGAGGTCCCGGCTTGAGCAGGATCGAATCGCGCACGCCAATCTTCCCAAGGTCGTGGAGCAGCGCGCCCTGTTCGATGATGTCCAACTCCAGAGTCGGGAGGCGGAGCGACTCAGCGATGCGGCGTGAGAAGAGCGCCACTCTGCGCGAATGCCACTGCGTTTCGGTGTCCCGGTAGTCGAGCGCGGAGATGAGCCCGTCGAGCAAGCCGTTGGTGCGCTCGATCACCAAACCTTCGAGGTTCTTGTTGATGCGTACCAACTCGTGGTTCTTGAGCCGCAGCTCCGAGGTCAGCCGCGCGTTCTCTTCGCGCAGGTGGTGGTGCTCCACCGCCTGACGGACGCTGCTGGTGAGCTCACTGAGCGTCCACGGTTTTCCGAGCAGCCGAAACACCTCGCCCTGGTTCACTGCTTGCGAAGCCGTGTGAAAATCCGCCGCCGCGGTCAGCATCATTCGTGTCGCCGCGGGGTCGGTCCTCTTTAGGATGTTGAGCAGCTCAATGCCGTTCATGTCCGGCATCATGAAGTCCGAGATCACCACCGCGAATCCGTGCTCCTCGGCGGCCTTCAGCGGATCCGTCCGGGTGACGACCTCGTAGCCTTCCGCGACCAGAATCCGAGTCAGCGCTTGAAGGATCAGCGCGTCGTCGTCCACCAAGAGAATGCGATCCATGGCTGCTCACGAAGGATTGTTGGAGATTGCGGCTTTTCCGGGGTTTCGAAGTCGTTGGAGCGTTGCACAGCCCCCCGGACGGATGCATCGGTGTGAAGTGCAGGAGTGGACCTACGTCTGCCCACCCCGCCAATGTGCGCTGAAAAGTCTGTGATATCGGATGCTTGTCTCAAAAATTGGCGGGACAGGAGCAACGGAATGCTTGCCTGGCGGCAATCTGTCGTCTATCCTGCGCCGCGCAGTTTACCATCTAACCTATTGAATTCCCCGGAGAACTGACGGATGCCGAAAGCCCCCGGAGGGCAGGTGCCCGTGCTGGTGATGGGCCTGGGTTTTATCGGCCAGGAGATCGCTCGGGCTGCCCTGGCATCCTCAGAGGTCGAGCTCATCGGCGCGGTGGACACGAGTCCGAAGCTCGCCGGTCGAAAGCTTTCCGATCTCATCGGAGTGCCCGCGGCCAAGTTTCCGGTCGTCAACGGGCTCGAGAAGGCGGTGGGGAAGCGTAAGGGCGTGATCCTGTTGCACGCCACCGGTTCGCACCTTCCGCAAGTCGCCGAGCAGCTGATTCACGCTGCGAAGTTGGGGCTCTCCGTTGTCTCCACCTGCGAGGAGTTGGCCTTTCCTTATCTGCGCCATCCTGAGCTCGCGGAGAAGTTGGACAAGGCGGCGCAGAAGGCGGGCGTCGCGATTTTAGGCACCGGTGTGAACCCGGGCTTCGTGTTGGATCGCTTGCTCGCCACCGCGGGTCAGGTCTGCTCCAACGTTCGTCACGCCAAGGCAGTTCGCGTTGTCGATGCGCGCACTCGGCGCGAAGCGCTGCAGCGCAAGGTGGGCGCCGGGCTCACCGAGGACGAGTTCATGCAGTTGGTGGATCAAGATCGCCTGGGGCACGTGGGCTTGGTCGAGTCGGCCGCGCTCGCCGCGCTGGGGCTGGGCTTGGACTGCGACGACTTCGATGAAGAGATTGCACCGGTAATCGCCCAGGAAGACATCACCGGCGGGGCGTTCACGGTTCCCGAGGGACGCGTTGCCGGCATCTTCCAGCAGGCGGTCGGTCTGGAAGAAGGCCAGGAGCGCATTCGCCTGGAGCTCACCATCGCGGTGGGCGCGGAGTCTCCTGGAGATCGCATTTGGATCGATGCGGACCCGAAGGTTGAGTTGGAAGTGAAGGGCGGCGTTGCAGGGGACAGGGCGACGGCCAACGTGGTTGTGAATGCAGCTCCTCGGGTATCGGCCGCGGAGCCAGGCTTGCTGACAGTTTTGGAGTTGCCCGCGGGCAGGTAGGGAGAAGCGATGCTCGACAAGAATGCAATCGGCCGGGGTTCACCACCCACGCTGAACGAGGTGGAGAAGGGCGCGATTCGGCGCTTCGCCGAGTCACTGGGCGACTACAACCCCATCTATTACGACGAGGAGTACGCGCGCGCGTCCGGTTACCCGACCATCATCGCGCCGCCCACTTTCCCCGCGTCGTTCCACTCCAGCGGCGATCTGCGTGAGCTGCTGGGGGTGGGGATCAAGAGCTTGCTCCACGCGGAGCAGTCGTTCGAATACGAGCGGCCCATCGTAGCGGGGGACCGGATCTACGTCTCCACCCGAGTGGCGGACGTGCTGGAGAAGAGCGGCCCCGCGGGAAAGATGGACGTGGCGGTCATTGAAGACGAAGGGCGCGACGAAGAAGGCAACCTCGTGTTCCGCGCCAAGCGGACCCTGGTGATCCGCGCCTCCAAGGAGAACGGGTAAATGCCGGCAAGGAAGCTGTACTTCGAGGGAGTCCGCGTGGGAGATGAGCTGCCTGCGTTGGCGAAGACCCCCGTGGATCGCGTGCAGTTGGCGCGTTACGCCGGTGCGTCCGGTGACTTCAACCCTATTCACGTGGATGAGGTCTACGCGAAGAGCGTGGGCATGCCGTCGGTCTACGCGCCGGGCATGTTGGTGATGGGTTTTCTGGGACAGCTCATCTCGGACTGGGCTCGCGGCGCGCAGCTGCGCAAGTACAATGTCCGCTTCATCAAGATGGTGTGGCCGGGCGACACGGTGGTCTGCAAAGGCCGCGTGATGGATCGCTTCGGAGATGCGGGCCGTTACTTCGCGGACATTGACGTCTGGGCGGAGAACCAGAAGGGCGAGCTGGTGATGAAGGGCCAGTCGGAGATTCAGCTCTTCTACTCGCTGGAGGACGAGAACCGTCAGCGCTCCGGTCAGCCGCCCATCATCGTCAACGTGCCGCGCGAGAGTCTGGTGGCGCAGGCCCAGGCGGCAGCGGCGGCTGCCACTCCGGAGCCAAAGCGCGACACCGGCACCTCGGCGACCGCTGGGGCTGCGAAGAAAGCCGTCGGTGTCGGGGGCGCGAAGCCTGTGGCGAAGAAGGCGATCGCGAAAAAGAAGTAGTTTCGCAGCGCTCCAAGAGAAGCTCGTTCGAGACCCTCGCGGAATATTTAACGCAAAGTGTCATTTGAGATTGACTCGCGAATCAGTCACCGACAGACTTGGGAGGCTTTTCTCTCCAGGAGTCGTCGATGTCTGGTGGCGTGAATCGATTCAAAGCGGACATGAGGGATTTGGAGTTCGTACTCTTCGAACAGTTCGGCTTCAACGAGCTGGCCGGGAAGGCACCTTTCGAAGCGTGGGGCGTGGAAGAAGCCAAGGCGGTGTTGGAGCAGACGTACCGCTTCACCCGTGAAGTGCTCGGGCCCACCAACGCGATCGGCGACAAAGAAGGTTGCCGCGTTGAAAACGGTCAGGTGCTGACGCCGAAGCCGTTCAAGGACGCGTGGAAGCAGCTCTTCGAGCATGGCTTCCGGACGCTCTCCGTCTCTCCCGCGCACGGCGGACAGGGCGCACCGCAGATGCTGCAGGCCGCGATCGAAGAGATGCTCTGCGGCGCGAACGTGGCTTTCAACATGTACTCGGGCCTGAGCTTCGGCGCGGCGGAGGTCATTGCCGCCTGTGGCTCGCCGGATCAAGCGCACCGCTATGTGGAGAAGATGTTCAGTGGCGTCTGGGGCGGGACGATGTGTCTCACCGAGCCTCAGGCCGGCTCTGACGTCGGCGCGGCGACCACGCAGGCTCGCAAGCAGGCGGACGGCACATACAAGATCCGCGGCACCAAGATCTTCATCTCCGGCGGCGATCACGATCTCACGGAGAACATCATTCACCTGGTCCTTGCCCGCGTGGAGAACGCGCCTCCGGGAACCAAGGGGCTCTCGCTGTTCATCGTGCCCAAGAAGAAGATCGGTGCCGACGGCAGCACCCACGCGTCCAACGACGTTCAGGTCGCGTCCATTGAGCACAAGATGGGCATCAACGGCTCCGCGACGTGCGTGCTCAACTTCGGTGACAACGGCAACTGCGCCGGCGAGCTGGTGGGGACGATCGAAAACGTAGGCATGAGCCAGATGTTCAAGATGATGAACGGCGCGCGCATTGGCGTCGGTCTTCAAGGTTTGGGCGTGGCGAGCAGCGCCTACTTGAACGCGTTGGACTACGCGCGGGAGCGCAAGCAGGGCGGCAACTTCAAGACCTGGAAGGATCCCACCAAGCCGCGCGTGCCGATCTTCGAGCACCCGGACGTGCGCCGCATGCTCTTGGACGGCAAGGCCCACGTCGAAGGCGTCCGTGCGTTGATCATCAAGCTGACCTCGCACTTGGACAAAGCGAACGCGCTGGCCGGAACGGATGACGAGAAGGCGGCGTACCACCGCGGTCAGGTGGAGCTGCTGACGCCGCTGGTGAAGGCGTACTCGTCGGACGAAGCGTTCCGAGTGAGCGCGGAGATGATCCAGGTCTTCGGTGGCGCCGGCTTCTTGAAGGACCACCCGGTGGAACAGTACTGCCGCGACGCGAAGATCTTCTCCATCTACGAGGGCACCAACCACATCCAAGCGATGGACTTGGTCGGCCGTAAGATGGGCCAGTCCGGCGGCGCGCACTTCCAGCAGTTCATGGGAGACGTCACCGCGGTCCTCGACGCGCACCGCTAGGATGCTGTCTTCGGCGACGCGGTGGAGCACCGGGGCCGTGCGCACGAGGCCGTCATGCAGTCCGC
>JBQTKE010000558.1:0-2416 GCA_052386435.1 Myxococcaceae bacterium | reverse complement strand
CGACTTTTCCCGTTTTCACGACGGGCGTCGCAAGGAAACGAGTGCCATGGCGCAGGGTCTCATCGGCAAAAAGATCGGCATGACTCAGGTGTTCAGCGAGGACGGCAACCTTGTCCCCGTGACGGTGATCGACACCACTTCGTGCATCGTTGTTGGCAAGCGCACCCCTGAAAAGGACGCGTACTCCGCTCTCGCCCTCGGCTTCGGCGAGGTGAAGGAGAAGGCGCTGACCAAGCCTCAGATCGGCCACTTCAAGAAGGCGGGCTCTACCCCGCGCCGTCACGTGAAAGAGTTCCGCGTGTCCCCTGAGGACGCGGCGAAGCTGAACGTGGGCGATGCGGTCAAGGTGGAGACCTTCACCAAGGGCCAGCTCGTGGACGTGACCGGCATCACCAAAGGTCGCGGCTTCCAGGGCGTCATGAAGCGGTGGTCGTTCGCCGGCTTCCGGGCCACTCACGGCACCCACGAATACCGCCGTCACCCGGGCGCGATCGGTCAGCGTAAGACGCCGGGCCGCGTGTACCCGAACAAGAAGCTCCCTGGTCACTACGGCGTGGAGCAGGTCACCACTCAGAACCTCACTGTCGTCGATGTCGACGCGGAGAAGGGGCTGATCCTGGTGAAGGGCGCCGTCCCGGGTCATCCGGACGGAATCGTCTACGTGCAGCCGTCCGCGAAGCTCGCGCTGCGGCTGTCGCACGGCAAGAAGAAGTAAGTCGACTCATCAACCCGCTCACCCCAGAGCGAAGTCGAGGGGCCTCGACGAGCTGGGCCTGAACGGGATTGGTTCGATCCTGAACGCGTTGACCGCTCTCCCAAAAGAAGGGCGGTCCGCTGGTGGTTTCTTGGTGACGCTTCCTCTCGGTTAAGCGTTGCCTCGTGTTTCTGCGCTCTTTCGCGTGACCGCGTTCGCGCCTTCGTGCTACGCGACCACTCCCCGCCGAGCAGCTTCCACACGAGAGCTATGAAAGCCAACCCGTTGAAAGCGGTGCTCCTCGCAGCGTTGACGGCCTCCAGTGTGGCCCCCGCTCAGGATTTGATCGAAAACGTGGTGGTCCGAAACCGACTGCACGATGCGCGCGGCCGGATCGAGCTGGGAGGGCAGGTTGGGTTCTCACTGCTCAGCCGGCTGACCAACCACTACAACTTCACGGCCAGTCTGGCGTGGAACATGACCAACGAGTTCGCGCTTGAGCTCGTCGGGGGCTACGCGGCCTCGCACCACACCGGCTTGGCGGATCAGATCACAGACGACGTGAGCGCGAACAATGCGCTCACCAGCCTGAACGATCTCTCCGGCCTCTGGGAGATGAACGGCAACGGCGCGCTGGGGCTGCGCTGGGCGCCGCTCTACGGGAAGATCTCCCTGATGGCGGAGCTGCCGGTGCACTTCCAGTTCTACATCTGGCTGGGCGCCGGGGCTGGCACGTTCCTGCGCGAGTCCGTGGTCGACTGCGACGCCAGCCGCGCCTGCGCCGTGGACGCGAAGGTGGCTCCGCTGGTGAGCGCGGCCTTCGGCTTCCGCCTCTTCATCACCGACCACGTGGCGCTCAAGCTGGAGATTCGCGACTACTCGTACGCGGACTCTTACCGCGAGCAGATCGTCCGCACCGCGGCCCCGGGGACGAGCGGCGTCGACGCCACCAACCCGGGCATCACCAATCTGGTTCTCATCAACGTCGGCGCGCACTACCTTTTCTAGGTCCTTCGAATGCGAACCCTCCTGATTGCAGCGCTTTTATTGGCGAGCACGCGCCCCGCCTTCGCGGTGCCGACCTCCGGGCCGCTCGTCGCACAGTCCTCCAGCACCCGACCCGGCGACGCTGACGACGATGATGAGGAGGACGAGACGCCCAAGCCCGCACCGTCCGACGCGCCGGTCTCCACGCCTTCCACGACCCGCGCTTCCACCACGCCTCCGGTGGCCGACACACGCGAGCAGCAGCTCGTCTCCGGCGCGCCGCTCTACAACCCGAACGTCGCCGTGCACATCGTCGAGAAGAAGCGCTTCTCCGACAGCGGCAAGCACGAGCTGGTGCTCTATCCGGCGTGGGTGCAGGTAAATGGAAAGTTCACGCAGCACGCGGGAACCGCGATCAGCTACGTCTACCACCTGCAGGAGAATTTCGGCCTGCAGCTCACGCCGCTCTTCAACTGGGTGGCCACCGAATCTCCCTTCAACCGCGAGCTGGTCGACAAGGTTCGCGTGGAAGCGCAGGCCGCGACCTCACTGCTGCTGAAGTGGGGCGTGCTCGCGGGCGTCGAGGCAACACCGCTCTATGGCAAGTTCGCCTTCTACGAAAACACCATGGCCCACTTTTCGCTCGTGCTAAACGCGGGCGCGGGCTTGGGCGCCACGCTGCACCAGCTCACGCCGGAGACCACTGACACGACCAATGGCAGCCCCGCGACGTTC
>JBQTKE010000557.1:0-2920 GCA_052386435.1 Myxococcaceae bacterium | reverse complement strand
GGCGCCGATCGAATCGCCCTGCGCCAACCCCGCCAACAGAAACCTCCTCTGGTGATTCGGAATCGAGCAGGCGCCCCACTTGAGTCAAATCCCCTGCACGAACTCGACCCTCTGGGCGATCCGTCCGTCCAAAAATCCTCCGCGGCTCTGCGAGTCCACACAGCCAACGACGACCTCGGCAAACGCTTGTTTGAGGACTAGTTCGGACGCGTTTGACCTTCGAAAGGCCCGCCGCCCGCTTCGCGAGCTCCTCGTGCTTCAACCCTTGCGGGCACGTTGCCCGGCGCTCTCTGCCATTGCAGAGTCCGCGTCTGCTCTGCCTGCCGTCAGTTCTGATCGCGCGGGTAGACGTCGCTGCTTGGAATCTTGGAGAACAGTGGGAAGCCCGACCACATCCTGATGAACCAGGCTGCCTGTTTCGAATCGCGTGCTCGCGCCGCCTGAATCGGGATCCGCATGAAGAAGGGCCCTGGGTCGCCCGTAAACGTTCTCCCGCGGCAGTAGAGCTGGAGGGTGAAAAGTCCGGGCTGATCTGCGATAGCAGGATCCTTCGGGCGCCAACGCGCGAACGTCCCATTTACCCGCTCGCAGTCCGCGCTGTTCAGCCAGGAGATGTAGCGGTTCACGGCATAGCGATCGACGGGGTAGCGGTCGAACTCTCCCCCTTTGGCCGAGTCCCAGGCATCTACCAGAAAGAAGGCGATCCACTCGCGGTCACCCGCTCGTGCCGAATGCAGGAATCGCTCGACTGCGATTTCGCCATTCGAACCGCTTTTCCCGAACAGCGGTCCTTCGCGCCCAACTACGAGCAAATCCCGATTCAGGGAGTCCATATCCTGGCTCGCCTTGGGGGTCGGGGAGGAAGCCAGCAGGACAGTCAGCAGTGTCTCATGCATCATTTTCGTCTCCACTTCCTTGGGAAACTATTGGGTACCGTCGCTGCAAAGAAGCTGGCCGGCGCGCACGTAGCACTGTGCGTCCGGTGATGCAGCGCACTTCAGCTCGCCATAGTTCGCGACGCAGCCGTAGCCGCATGCGATCTTGCCGTAGTTGCTTATGCATACTGCAGGATGGGCATAGAGACCGACACCGCCCGGAGGATCCCAACAGACAACCTGCCCATAGTTGGAGGCGCATGCGCCCGCAGGCGTCCGGGCGCAGCGAATCTGTCCGTAATTCCCGACGCAGTGATACCCGCACGCGGCTTCTCCGTATTTGGTGGTGCATTCGCGCGCCGGTCGTTTCGCGGATGCCGTCCCGCCTGCAATCCACAGCATTGCTATCAAGAAGCGTTTCATCCATCCCTCCACGCGCGGGTCTCTTAACGAGCGGACTCGAACAGCTATTCAGCGGAAGTTGTTGCGCGTCAGGAGTCAGAGAAGAAGAAGCAGCAGCGAACCGGAGCGGCGACCATCCACTTCGCGGACCAACCAGTGTGCAGCAGCTGGTGCTCCCCAGCGTCGTCCCCGTTGGAATGACCACGGCGGCCGACTCCGTTTACATGGAATGAAATTCGCCTGCCGAGCGTGCCTCGCGGAAACAACGTGCCGTACCTTCCTGCGCGACGCTTTGATGATCGACATTTCCGACACCGTCGCGCTCGAGAAATGGCTGCTGTCACTCAAGTGACTGACGCCCACAGGTGAGGCGTAGGGCCCGCAGGCACGCGGGGAAACAGACACAGCGCAGCAAGCACCTGTCTCGGAAGCCTCGAGGCACTCACGTTGCAGAGTGCATTGGGTCACCTCTCGGGAGATCGTATGCGTCATCACACCACTTCGTCGTCTACCTCAGCTTCGCCGCCAAATGCAGAGCGGCCGAAGCTGTCAGTCGCGCCGGAAGTTACGACGGCGTCGCGCGCCGCCACATTTCGGCCACGCGCGATCAGCGCATTGAGGTTCTCCGCTCTTGCGCTACTCAGCTTGGTATTCGCCGTCATGACGGTGGGGGCCGCTGCAGACGTCATCGTCACGCGCTTTTCGCTCATTCTTGCGTCCGCTCTTGCGCTTGCCGGAACAGTTCAGGGAGTGCGCGCACTGCTGAGTCGGGACGCCATTCCACGTGGCATTGGCTTTCCGTTTCTCATCGCCATCGGTCCGGTCTTAGGAGGCCTGTTCATGACGCTTTTGGGAGGCGTACTCACGTTGATCACGACGGCTGACTTGCGTCGTGGTCGTCAGTTGCGGCGGCGTGGAAAAGTTCTGCTCCCTCCGCTGGCACCGGGGGCTGACTGGGCCCGAGAAAGCTCTTTCTCTCGCTTTCTGCATTCTGCGCCTGCGGAGGTCGCCGACCTTTGGCGCGAAAACGGCCGAACCGAACACGCTTCGGTCGCTGCGTTTGCGCGCCTTACTTTGGACTTGATGGTTTTGGGCGCTCCTCCCAACCTGATTCGCGCCGCTCAGCAAGATGCGCTCGACGAGATTGCGCATACCGAGATCTGTTTCTCCCTGGCGACCGGCTTTGACGGAATGCTGGAAAGTCCCGGACCGTTCGAAGGAGCGAGGTATCAGCCGAAGACTTTCGCGAATCGAAAACTCAAGCTCGCTCAACTTGCCGTGGACTCGCTCATTGATGGGGCCTTGCACGAGGGACTCTCGGCCGCCGTCGTCGCCAAGCTCGTCAAGCGATGCGCCATTCCGCAAGTTCGCGCTGCGTTGATCCGCATCGCCTCAGACGAGGGACGCCACGCGGCTCATGGCTGGGACGTAGTGGAGTGGTGCCTGCAAGAAGGTGGAGTGGCTGTGGCGCGAGCGTTGTCAGGTGCGATCGAAATGGTTCCCGAGCGAATGCGGGTCGCACCAAGCGCGGACCCGTCCTCATCCTCACCGCTGCGGCACTGGTGAAGCGGCTGCTGGCGGTGGTCCCGCCGAGCGGCACGCACCTGACGTGCTTTCATGGGGTGTTCGCTCCCAACGCCGCG
>JBQTKE010000556.1:0-9924 GCA_052386435.1 Myxococcaceae bacterium | reverse complement strand
ATTTTTTTCTGGCGAGAGATAGAAGCGCTCCGCGCCGCGGGCGTGGAAGTGCACATCCTCTCCACTCGGCCGCCCAGCGTTCCGTGTCCCCACGAGTTCGCGAAGATCGCTCAGCCGCAGACGCATTATTTGTATCCGCCGCGGCCGCTGGACGTGCTCACCAGCGTCCGCCGTGCGCCGCTGGGGATGGCGAGGGCGATCGAATACGTGGCTCGGTTGTCCGAGTCGGCGAAGCGGAAGGTCCGCGCGTTGGGCTACGTGCTCTGTACCGCGGATCTTCTGGAGTACGCGCGGAAGCATCAATTGGATCACGTGCACATTCACTCGTGCGCGGATGCGGCGCACTTGGGCGCGATGCTCCGGCGCATGGGCGGGCCAACGTACAGCCTGCACCTGCACGGAGATCTCCCGGTCTACGGAACGGATCACGCGCTCAAGTCCGAGTCCGCGAGTTTCGTCGCCGCGGCCGCTCGTCCGATGCAGCGGCAGTTGATCGAAGAGGTTCATCTTCCGGAGTCGAAGACGCGCACGCTCTGGATGGGGGTGGACACGCAGCAGTTCACCCCGCGCACACACACCGATTCGAAGCCGCTTCACCTCGTCACTGTTGGCCGCTTGGCGCTTTGCAAAGGGCACCGCTTTGGCTTCGCGGCGCTGCGCCGGGCGATCGATCAAGGGCTGGACGTGAAGATGTCCGTGGGCGGCTCGGGATCAGATGAAGCGGAGATTCGGCAGAGCATCGAAGAGCACGGGGTGGGGAAGCACGTGAAGCTGCTGGGGCCGCTCGCGGAGAAGGACGTTCGTACGCTGCTGCAGACCGGCGACGCCTTCGTGCTCTCCAGCGTGGGGCTGGGGGAAGCGTCACCCGTCGCGGTGATGGAGGCGATGGCGTGTGGCCTGCCCATCGTCTGTTCGATCATCGGCGGTACGCCAGAGATGATGAAGGACGGCGATGAAGGGTTCCTGGTTCGTCAGGAAGACGTGGACGGTCTGACCAAGGCGTTCATCGCGCTGGGTGACTTTGAGACCCGCAAGCGAATGGGTGCCGCGGCCCGGAAGCGGGCGGTCGAACAGTTCGATTCGCGCGCGACCTCGCAGCGGCTGCTGCAGGCGATCCGCGAGACGACCTGACCCCTACGGGACCAACTTGTCGTAGCGCCAGGGCTGCGTGTTGAAGTGGCAGGCCATGCAGGTGTACGGCGCGGAGCTTTCGGTCGTTCCCCCCGTGTTCGTGGAGAAGGTGCTGGTGTTGGTCGCGTGTCCTTGCGCGTCGTACGCCCAGAAGGTGAGGGCTCCGTCGGCGCGGTGCTTGTTGGCGAGGATGATCTCCGTCTCGCGCACACCTGCGTCCGCGCTCAACGTCTCCGCCACGTAGATTCCCTCTGCTCCTACGTGCAGTTGCCTGAAGCCGGGTGCCTTGGGTCGAGACTTCTCGATCGTCGTGGTGGGCCACTGGGCGAAGTCGCCGAACTGGCGCTTGAAGTCCGTCAGCGTCTTCGGCTGTCCGGTGCCGCATGCGTAGTAGCGGTGCAGGCCTCGACGCACGAAGAGGAAGTCGATCCCGGCGCCGCCGTCGGCGGCCTTGCGCGCGAAGGCGCCGAGCAAGACTTTGCCGAGGATGCCTGCGCCTTGAACCTGTGCCAAAGGGATGCCCGCATCGGTACGCGCCGTCTGAGTGAGGTAATACGCAACCGCGGCTTGCGAGTCGGACGTGGGGATGGGCAGCACCTGGGGCGGGGAGATGAGCGTCAACGACTGGGTCAGCTCCCCCTCGAAGTTGGGGAGCCCTTCGGTGGTGTCGAGCACCGTCCCAGGAAGAGGCTCCTCGCAGCCCACGCGCTCCACCGGAAGAGGTGTCTCTTGGATCTCAATAGGCAGATCGTCGACCTCTTCAGGTTTGCTGCCGCAGGCCGCGAAGGAGAGCGCCGCCGCCAGGACTGCACCGCACAAGGTTCGACTCACCACGCGAGGCAAATGGTTGAGTTTGATTTGCAAAACCGATCCTAGATGTATGCGACTCCGAGTGTTTCCAAGAGGTCGACCAGCTTCTGCTGCTCCGGCGTCGGCTGAAGCGTCTCCTTCGTCTCCTTGCGAGCGTCCGCGATGTCCGCCTTGAGCTCATCGTTGAGCTGCGCGATCGCGGTGGGGTCGTCGAAGAAGCTCATGCCTTCCGCTTCGAGGAACATGCTGCGGCCGTGCTGGTTCCAGCTCCCGACCGCGGCGAGCGTTCCGTCCACGGTCATCCATTTGCTATGGAGCGTGCTCAACGGCTTCCCGTCCTCGCCCTTCCGTGAGCGCTGGGTGAAGACGTGCACGTTGGGCAGCGCGGCCATTCGCGCCAGCGTGGCGCGGCCCATCAGATCCAGGCCGGGGACGTCGTTGCTCTCTTTGCTGTTGGCGAGGATGTTGATCTCCACGCCGGCCTTGGCGCGTTCTTCGAGTGCCTCGAGCATCACCGGGACTTCGAGGAAGTAACCCTGCTCGATGTTGATCTCTTTCTGGGCGCCTTGAATCGACTTGAGCAAAGTCTTGGCGACCGCCTGCGGATTCTTAGGGCCGGGCAGATCCACCACCGTCATGATCCGACCGTTGCTGTCCACCGAGCTCGACGCGCTCTTCATCGCCGCAGGGGTGAGCTTCGAAATGGGCGCCTGTCCCGAGGCCGCCGCGCCCTTGTTCCAGACGTCCGCGAACTGAGCGGAGAGTCCAAGTACGCCGCGGCCTTCAATGCGAACGTCGGTGTCACGCCAGCGTCCGCCGTGCAGATAGTCGTTGCCGACGTTGCGGCCGCCCGCGACAGCGACTTGGCCATCCGCGATCAGCGCCTTCCAGTGCATGCCGTTCGCGGGGTGCTGGGTGTCGTGGTAGCGCATCACCTCGACGCCGGCGTCTTCCAACCGTTTCAGCAACGCCATCGACTTCGGATCTTTCTCCGCGACATTTCCGTCGACCACGACGCGCGCGCGCAAGGACGGGGTCTGCGCCACCTTGCTCTCGAGCGCGGACACAAACGCCTCGCCGGACTCGTCGCCGTAGATCTTCCACACCGCGCAGTCGATGCTTTCGGTTGCGTTGGCGATCACCTTGAGACGCTCTTGCAACGCCGCGTCGTTCGAATCGCGACCCAGCACGCTGATGTTGGTGTCGTCGAGGATGACACCGCCGCCCAGCTTCTCCAGCTCCTGGAAGAACGCCGGATCGCTGACGGAGGTGGGCTGGGTGCCGCCGTGGCTCGCAGCCACCTCGTCGGCGATCGACTTGTTCATCTGTTCCCAAGTGGGAAAGCCTTCGTGGAGAGCCCGGTGCGCTTCGGCCATCAGGGTGGTGTTGAGCATCTTGGCCAGTCCTTCCGCGGCGGCCTCGCCGGCATTGGGCGGCGCGTTCACCAACTCCGGACGCTGGGACACAACGAGCGTCGCCATGCCTTTGGTGAGCGCGTGAAGTTGGGTGCCTTTGCGGGGATCGTTTGCGTCGAAAGGGGTAACGCTGGCCTTTTCCACGTCCCTCCAAAACTGATTGACGTTGCCGTCGGTGGGCAAGCGAAGTCCGAAGCGAGCGAAGAGCAGCGTGAGCGCTCGCTCCACGACTTGAATTCGGGTCCGGCTTCCCAGGCCGCGGGCCGCTTCGAAGAGGTCTTTGACCACGCCGCCAGAGACCTCCGTCGGTTTGGTCTCTTCAGCCACAACTGGCGCGGGAATGGGGCGGACGTTAGCCGTTGGGAAAGACGGGCGATTCGCGGCAGGGTCGATAGGCACGGAGGACCTCCAATGATTGCCCCAAGGTTCTCTGGCCGTGAAGGCCCGAAGTTGCTCCGTTTTAGGCGAGGGTATCGAGTTAGCTGCGCAGCACCTTGGAGATCTTCCTCAACCAGCCGCCACCCGCGTCTGGTGGCGCGGCCGGTTCTGGGGTGGTCGTCGCCGCAGGTTTCGCCGCGACGCCGCCAAGCTCCTGTGCCACCTGTTCCAACGTGTTGAGGAGAAAGAGCCGCGGGGAGACGCGCTTGCCGATCTTCTCCTCCAGCTTTTCCACCAGCTGGAAGCAGAGGAGCGAGTGACCGCCCAGCTCGAAGAAGTTGTCGTGCACGCTGACCGCTCGAGGGCCCAGCACTTCCACCCAGAGCTGTGCGAGCAGCTTCTCCGTGTCGTTGCGCGGCTCGATCAGCTCCTGCGCTTCCACCACGAAGGGCGACTCCAGCTTGCGTAAGTCGACGCTGCCGTCCGCGTGTTTTGGTAGCTCCGGCATCTCCACGAGTCGCTTGGGCACCAGCGCTTCCGGAAGGTGCTCGCGCAGATGGCGGCGCAGCTCCGTCTGCGTGGTCCAGGCTTCTGCCTTGGGCACGATGTACGCCACCCACTGGCGCTCGCCCAATCGATCCGTGTGCGCGACCGCCGCGGCTTCCTGAATGCCCGGGTAAGCGCGGAGCGCGTCGGTAAGCTCGGCCGGATAAGCACGCTGTCCCGAGACGCTCGCGGATGCTGCGGGATCAGCGGAGCGCTGTAGCGTTCCATCACTGCGCCACCGCGCGCGCTCGCCGGTGTGCACCAGCGGCATTCCGTAGGCGCTGAGCTCAAACGCACCCGGAACCAAGACAGGCGCGAGACCACCGTGAGTCTCGACCACTCGGACCGAGACATTGGCGAGCGGCTTGCCCAAGTCTCCCGTGTGGAGATTGTCGGTGTGCTCGCGCGCGAAGGCGATGAGGCCAGTCGACGCGGTGCCGGAGACGCTCCAGACCGCGGCCTTGCGCGCGCGCAGCTCCGCGACCATGGAGTCGGCTGCGTTGCCCAAGAACACCGCACGCAGCCCTTCCTGTCCCTTCCACGCTGAGCCGACCAGACTGGAGAAGACGCGACCCGAGGCGAAGACCGCGTTGGGGTGCGTGCGCTCGAGTTGTTCTGGAAGATCCGCCGCGTCCGCGGAAGCGACCTCCAAGTGCATGCCGTGGGTGAGCGCGCAGACGCACGCAGCGAGCGTGCCTTCGTGATCGAGCGACCCGGCGACGACTACGCAGGAGCCTGGCGTGTTGAGCTTCAAGCGATCGCCCAACGCATGCGCCATGGCGTTGAGTGCTTGGTGGGACACGCTGACTGTCTTGCGAACGCCGTGCTGGTCGCGCTCCACCACGACCAACGCGGGATCCTGTGGAGAGCCGCGGCCGAGGTTCTGCGCATCTTCGGCCGAGGTGTCGACGCGCAGAACGTCTCCGCTGAGCGAGGTCGCCGCTGCGTCACCCAACAGGAGCGAGGGCGAGAGCGTGCTCAACGAGGCTTCGAGACGGGCCTTGGGTTGGCGAGCGTCGAAGACCGAGACGGGCCGGCCCGACTTGAGCGCCGCGAGGAGCGCAATGGCGAAGTCCGCGGAAGGCTCTGCGATGAGCGCCACCGTGCCGCTTCCCGCCTTGTCCTGGATCGCTTTGGCCAGAGCGTTCGCCTTGGCGTTGAGCTTGCCGTAGGTGAGCGGCCCCACCGCGGGTGCGTCCGGCGTCTTCGCGGCGAACGCCTCAATGCGCGCATCGAGGCGGGCGTGAGGGACGGGTGCAGTGGGATGTCCCCACGTCTCCAGCTTGGTCTTCTCCGCGTCTGGGAGAATGCGCAGCTTGGCCAGCGTCTGGTGCGGATCCTTCACCGTCTCCAGCAAGAGCGTCTTCAGCTCTTCCAAGAACCGCAAGGCGGTGGCTTTCTCGAACAGTCCTTCGTTGTGGTTGAGCACCGCGAGGAGACCGTCGCGCAGCTCCATCGTCCAGAGCATGAAGTCGTCCGCGGCGGAGAGCGAGAGCGTGTGGATCTGACTGACCTCCGCCGGGCCGAGCATCTTTGGCCGATTACGCGCATCTTGGAGCGAGAACAATCCGCGCACCAC
Organism: Myxococcaceae bacterium; assembly: GCA_052386435.1. Taxonomy (GTDB): domain Bacteria; phylum Myxococcota; class Myxococcia; order Myxococcales; family Myxococcaceae; genus JBQTKE01. Next base: position 4,065 of record JBQTKE010000556.1, on the reverse strand, counting down.
GGGCGGCTGTGTGCCCAACTTTTCGAGCGGAACGTCCTGGTGGCTGAACGCGTCGAGCGTGAGGTCCTTCACCTGCTGGACCAGCTGCTTGAACGTCATGTCGGGACGCAGCTGCGTGCGCAGGATCACCACGTTCACGAACGGGCCGATCAGCCCTTCCAGCTCCGGTTGCGAGCGCGCGCGGACGGGCGTGCCGACGATCAGATCCGTCTGACCCGTCCAGCGGTAGAGCAGGGTATTGAAGGCGGAGTAGAGCACCATGTAGAGCGTGCCGCCCATCGACTTGCCCAGCTCAGTGAGACTGTCCAGCTCCGCCTTGTTGAGCTTCACGCTCTCGTTCTGACCCTGGTGCAGGTTTACGCGCGGCCGCGGACGGTCCGTGGGCATCTCCAACGGAGCAGGGTGGCCGGCGAGCTGCTTCTGCCAGTACGCGCGCTGCGCATCGAGCGCGTTGGTGTCGACCCAGCCGCGGTGCCATGAAGCGAAGTCGGCGTACGTCACCGGGAGCTCGGGCAGATTCGGCGTCTTGTTCTCAGCGAGCGCGGTGTACGCAGCGGTCAGCTCGTTGAGGAAGATGTCGAAGCTCCAGCCGTCCCAGATCGCGTTGTGGCGCAGGGTGTAGAGCACCACCTCGTTGGGCGACATTCGGTAGAGCGTGGCGCGGAAGAGCGGGGCCTGCGAGAGATCGAAGACGTTCGCGTTCTCCTCGTCCATCCGGCGTTCCAGCTCCTGCTTCTGCTGGTCTTTGGGTGTGGCGCTGAGGTCCACTTCGTTGAGCTTGTACTCAAGCGACGGCACGATCTTCTGCACGCGCCTGCCGTTCTCGATCGCGAACCCCGTGCGCAGCGACTCGTGCCGGGTGAAGAGAACGTTCAGTGCGCGCTCGAGCAGCGCGCGATCCACTGGACCTGTGAAGCGCCACGCCGCGGGGAGGTTGTGCACCACGCGCGTGCCTGGATCCATTTCCTCGAGGAGCCAGAGTCGCTCCTGAATCATGGAGACCGGAGCAGCCTCCGCGCTGTTGCGCTTGGGGACGGCCGCCGGACGGGAGGACGCGCCGCCGCTCTGCTTCGCCTTGTCGACCAACTCCGCGAAGCGCGCCGCGGTGGGGGCTTCGAAGATCTTTCGGAAGGACAGCTCCACGCCGTGATCGCGGCGCAGTCGCGCGAGGATCTGTGAAGCGAGCAGCGAGTGTCCGCCCATCGCGAAGAAGTCGTCGTTCACGCTGACGCGCGGGACATTCAAAGCTTCACGGAAGAGGCCAACGACCAGCTCCTCGGTGGGGCTGCGCGGCGCTACGAACTCGGCGTCGCTGGTGGCGGCGCTGGCTTGCGGCGCGGGGAGGGCCTTTCGATCGATCTTGCCGCTGGGCGTGAGCGGCATCTTCGGCAACCGCACCCACGCACCCGGCACCATATAGTCGGGCAATGTCCGCTTGAGGTGCGCGCGCAGATCAGCGTCCGTGACTTCAGTCGTCGTCACCGCGTAAGCGACGAGGCGTTTGTCGCCCGGACGATCCTCGCGAACGATCACCGCCGCTTGACGGACTGCGGGATGCTGCGAGAGAGCGTCCTCAATGTCGCCGAGCTCAATGCGGAAGCCGCGCAGCTTCACCTGAAAGTCATTACGGCCCAGGCACTCCATGTTGCCGTCGGGCAGGTACCGCACCACGTCGCCCGTCTTGTAGAGCTTGCGGCCGGGCTCTTTGCTGAAGGTGTCCGGGAGGAAGCGATCCTTAGTGAGATCCTCGCGGTTCAAGTAGCCGTGGGTGACGCCGCTACCGCCGATGAAGAGCTCGCCCTTCACGCCGACTGGCACTTCGTTGCCCATGGGATCCAACACGTAGAGCTGGGTGTTGGCGACCGCCTTGCCAATGAGGATGCGGCCGACCGGCGCCTTCACCTGGTAGAAGGTGCTCCAGACCGTGGTTTCGGTGGGGCCGTACCCGTTCCAGACAGAGTCACAGCGCGGGACCAGCTCCAGCGCGAGATCCTTGGGCATCGCCTCGCCGGTGCAAATGACTCTGAGGCCAGGCGTCTTTCCCCATCCTGCGGCGAGCAGCAGCCGATAGGTCGCCGGCGTAGCGTCGAGGAAGGTCACCTTGTGCTTGTTGAGCGCGTCGAGCAGCCGTGCGCCGTCCGACGCAACCTCGCGCGAGGCGACCACGATGTGCGCACCCACGGTGAGCGGCAGGAGCACTTCGGAGACGGCGATGTCGAACGAGAGCGTGGTCACGCCCAGCACGACGTCGCGATCGGTCATGCCCGGCGTGCGCTGTACGCTCTGAATCAGGTTACAGACCGCGCGGTGCGGGACGAGCACACCCTTGGGTCTGCCGGTGGAACCAGAGGTGTAGATGACGTACGCGACGTCCTCCGGTGTGGCGCTCTGCGCGTCGCTGGGCAGGGGAGCGCTGTCCATGCCTTCGAAGGTCTTGTCCTGATCCACGAGCAGCGTGTTGGGCACGGCGAGCGTGAGCTCGCCTTCGAGCTTGGACTCGGTGACCAGCACCTGCATCTTCGAGTCGGCCACCATGTACTGCAGCCGCTCGGCCGGGTAGCCTGGATCGAGAGGAATGTACGCGGCGCCGGATTTCAGGATCGCCGCCACGCCGACGATCATTTCAATCGATCGTTCCACGCAGAGGCCGACGTGCTGCCCGCGCTGTACCCCCGCTTCACGGAGTTTTCGCGCAAGCTGGTTGGTCCGCGCGTCGAGCTGCGCGTAGGTGATCTGCTTCCCTTCGAACTCCACCGCGATCTTGTTCGGCGTCTTCTTCGCCTGCGCTTCGATCAGCGCGTGCACCACGCCGCTGTCGATGCCAGCGATCTTCGATCCATCGTTCCACTGCGCGAGCTGCGCGCGATCTTGCTCGGACAGCATGGGCAGTTTGCCGACGGGTGTCTGCGCGTCTTGGGCGACCGCCTTGAGGAGCAGCTCGTAACCGGAGAGCCAACGCCGCACCGTGCTCTCGTCGAGCAGGTCGGTGTTGTATTGGCACTGCAGCGTGAGGCCGCCCTCTTCCTCGACGGCGTTGATGAAGATGTCGAACGTTTCAAAGTGGCGCGGGTTGACGGTGAGCCGAACAGTGAGACCGTCGTAGCCGTTGGAGAGCGTGGCCGCGGACACCGGCCTGTCCACGTTGAAGCAGACTGAGACCAGCGGAAGCCGGCTGGCGTCGCGCGGGAGGGGTAGGCTCTTGAGCAAGGTGCCGTAGGTGAGCTGCTGGTGCTCGAGCGCCTCCAGCATGCGAACGCGGATGAGCTCGAGCAGCTCCGCGAAAGGTGCGGTGGGGGCGATGCGTCCGCGAATGGGGAGCGTGTTCACCGCGTGGCCGACCAAGTGCGGGTGGTCTCCCATCGCTTGGCCCGCGGAGGGAATGCCGACCACGACGTCTTCCTGTCCGGCCAAACGCATCATCAGCGCTTGGAAGCCGCCGAGCAGCGTTGAGAAGAGACTCGCGCGGTGCTTGGCGCCGGTCTTCTTCAGTGCGGCGATCAGCTCACCGGTGAGCGGGACGTCCACTCGGCGCGCCGCGTAGGTCTTCATCGGCGGCCGGTTGCGATCCACCGGTAGCTCGAGCACAGGGATGTCGTCCGAGAAGAGCTTGGTCCAGTACTTCTCGTCCTCGCTTCTTTCAGGTGCCGCGGCGACCTGTGCCTGTTCCTTCGCGTACGCCGACCACTGTTCCGCGGGCGGGAGATCCGGCACCGCGTTGCGCTTGGCGGCGGAGTAGAGCGCACCGAGCTCGCGCGTAATCACCCCGGCACTCCAGCCGTCACAGACGATGTGGTGAGCGGTGAAGACGAAGCGGTGCGAGGACGGATCGGTCTTGACCAGGTGGGCGCGGAACAGTGGGCCTTTCTGAAGATCGAACGTCGTCTCGACTTCCGTGCGGAGCAGATCGTTCCAGAGAGCTTCTTGATCCGCGCGACCGCTCCAGTCGTGCAGCGGCATGGGCACCGGTTCCGCGGCGCCGATCATCAGAGAGAGACCGTCGGCGCTGACAGTGGAACGAAGCGCTTCGTGGCGGACGATCAGGTCGTTGACCGCGCGACCAAAGGC
>JBQTKE010000555.1:0-7695 GCA_052386435.1 Myxococcaceae bacterium | reverse complement strand
TCCGCAGAGTGTAAGAGTGTAAAGCCTGACCCCTTCAGCGGAGTTGTGAGAGCACTCGTTGCTCGGTGCCCACGGCGTAGCTGAAGTGCCAGCGGCCTGCGGCGTCTTGCGTGGCTGCCGCGAAGGTTCCGGGCGTCATGGCGGCCATGCATGACGGCACCTGCGCGGGGACGTAGCCTCCGGTCGCGCCTTCGGTTCCCAGCATCACGTTTCCTCCGGAGGACATGGCGAAGAACGTGGCGCCTTGGTTTCCCGCTCCAATCACCGGCTGGGTGGCGTTGGTGCTCAACTCGGTGGAGGTCCAGTTCGCCGCGGTAGTGCACGGTGCTTGGGTACAGCGGGTGCAGCGCAGCCGCAGGGGCGTTGAGTTGTCGGTGTGGAAGATGCGCGGCAGACCATTCTTGTCCACCACCAGCTCTGGTTTCGGGCCGGGGTTGGTGAGCGTCACCGTCGACCAACCCGCTGTGTCCCCGCAGTTGGTGGTGCATTCCGCGTAGAAGATGCCGGTGCCGTTCTCGGCTCCGAAGATGGCGGTCCGCTTGAGACCTCCGCCCGCAAGTGGCGTGAGCGCGATGCTGGCGCCGAAGGGATCGAAGTTGAACTGCACGGTGCTCCACGTCGCACCCGCGGTGGCGCAGTTGGTCCCGGCGCATTCGGCGTAGGTGGCGACGGAGGTGCCGTTGATGTTCCCTTGATGCGCCACGGCGCGCACGGTGCCGGTGGAGTCGAAGCCGGCCGCGGTGCCGTCGCCGTTGAAGTCGCGGAGGGTCCAGCTTGCGGCGCTGTTGCAGCTCGACGCGCAGGTTGCAAAGGAGACGCGTTCGATGCCGTTGCGGGTGCTGCGGAACGCGGCCTCGAGTGCTCCCCCTGGTGCGGCGACCATCAACGGGCGGAGGTTCGCGTTCGCGGTGAGTGGGGTGATCTGGACGGGTGTGGAAAGGGTGGGCGAGGTGCTGGCGCAGTTGGCGCTGCACTCGGAGTAGAAAACGCCTCCTCCGGCGCTGGGCATGTAGAGCAGCTTCACCGCGGCGTTCTCTCCCACCACCAGCGCGCTGGGGCCGCTGCGTGCGGTGTCGAAGCGTCGCTCTTGCAGCGGACAGGTGCACGCTTGGGCTGCATCGCAGGTGAGTGTGGACATGGTCGCGCTGCACGTTTTGGCCGCGCAATCAGGGTCCTGACAGTCCGTCAGCCCGTCGCAGTCGTTGTCGCGGCCGTCGCTGCAGCTCTGCTCGGTGGTCTCGGGTGCCCCGCTGCCGTTGCAGACGCAGATGTTCGCGTTGCCGCAGATCGCGCCATTGGGCCCACAGAGCTTGCCGGCGCAGTCTGGGTCCTGGCATTCGCGCAGCCCGTCGCAGTCATCGTCGACTGGGTTGTCGCAGACCTCGGTGGCGCTGGTGGGCGTGCACTCCGCGGCGACGGGCGGAAGCAGGGTGAGCATCAGCGTCTCCGCGGGATCCCTCAAGGTGCCCGTTGCATAAGCGCGACCGACTTCTTTTTCCCCGAGCGTGGCGCGCGCGGTGACCAAGACGACAGTGCCGGCGGGCGTGGTGCGGCCGCTGTGGAGGTTGAACGTGTGCGGAAGCTCCGCGGTGACGACGGTCTGTTGGGTGAGCTGCTCGAAGGTGATGCTGCGTTGCACCTCCAACGTCAGCAGATCGAAATCCACGCTGGGCTTGAGCTCACCGGCGATCTGGACGTGCAGCATGGCCTTGTCATCACGGCACGAAGCGATACTCGTGACGAGCACCGCGAAGAGAACCAGACGCGCGGTCGAACTTTGAAAACAGTGTTTCAAACGAATCAATTCCAGGCGTTCGTGCAGGTAAAAACAAGACCCACAGCGTTGCTGTAAAATCCGGGTGCTCTCGACGAGAAGAAGCGGGTTATTCGTGCCAGTGAAGCACCGTGTTGTTGGATCCCACGATCCAGAGATCCGCGGGCGAAGCGCCGTCGAGATCCATCAGGGTGGTTCCGCCCCTGGTCGTTAAGGTGGCCCAACCATTGAGCCCGTAGCGGCGCACGTTCCCGTTGTCCACGACGTAGAGTGAGTTGGCTCCAAACGCGAGCACGCCCCGAGGAGCGAACCCCCCATTGGGAGAGGGGACGACGCTCCAGATGCCGCGCTGCATTCTCAAGACGATCGAGTTGCCGCCGTTGCCCCCCACCGCGAAGCCGGTCCGGTCGTTGACCATGTACACGGCGACCAACGCGTTGCTGGCGTTGAGGCCGCCGGGGAGCGTGGCCTCCACCCAAGCGGTGCCGTTGAACTGCCCCACGTAGGGCAGGTTGCTGGTGGCTTTTCGTCCGATCGCGACCAACGTGGTGGGGCTGCTGCCGTGGAGATCCGCGACCTGCACGTTGGTGATGCTGGGCAGAGGATCCAGCGTGCTGGGCGGCGTGAAGCGGAAGACTTGTCCTCCGGAGGTCGCGCCGAACGCTTGCGGTGTCCCATTCGCTCCGCTGTTGAAGGCGACCATCCCCACCACGCTTCCAGTGGCGGAGACTGGCGCGAGCGCGCACGCGGTGGAGCCCACGACCATGGACGCGAGCTGCCCCTCCGCCCCCGCGAGGAAGAGCTGGTTGGTGCCGCGTACGCCGGCGCCGCTCACCCAGTTGATGGCCGCGGCACCACACGTATTGTTGGTAACGGTGAAGAGGCTGAACGCGCCCGTGCGAACACCGTTGCGGTGCGTGCCGCCGGCGATGAAGACGTCGTTGGCGCGCGGCGAGACCACCGTGGTCCATTCTCCAACCGTGTCCGCGCGCCCAGTCCAAGTCGTGACGCCGCAGACGCCACCCATTTGGAGGTCCGCATTGGTTCCGTCGCAGTTGTTGTCTTTGTCGTCGCAGAGCTCCGCCGCGCCCGGCAGCGTGTAGGGATCTCCGTCGTCGCAGTCGTCGCTGTTGGAGAAGTAGCGCGCGCCCGGCGAAGCGCAGGACATCACTCCCGCGTCCGGGTTCCCGCGCAGGTCTTCGTCGTCATCGAGGTACCAGGCGGAGGGGAGCTGAGTGGCCGCGCAGCGCGTCCCGCCGTCGGCCTCGCATGCCACGCTCCCCCCGCAGCCCAATGCACCGGTGCATGACGCCCCCACGTTGATGCCATTGTCGACAACATTGTTGCAGTCGTTGTCTTTGTTGTCGCAGAGCTCCGCGGTGGGGCCGACGGTGCCGTTGCACGCGCCGGCAACGCCCGACACGCAGAGCTGAGTGCCAGCGGCGCACGTTCCCACGCCCGGGGCGCCGTTGGGGAAGGGGAAGCAGGGCATCATTCCATCCACCGCGCCGTCGCAATTGTTATCAATATTGTCGCAAATCTCTTGGCCGGGGCCGACCTGTCCGATGCATGCGCCGGTGTATTGGCCGCCCGTGCACGCTCTGCCTCCGCTCTTGCACTGCCCCACCCCCGCGGTGCCCGCCATCGTGTAGCAAGGTTGGGGCGGGACGTTGTCGTCCGCCGTTCCGTTGCAGTTGTTGTCCTGCAGGTCGCACGCTTCGGTCATCGGAATCACCTGGCCAGCGCACGGACCCCACGTGCTGTTCACGCACGTCTGAGTGCCGCGTTTGCACGTGCCCACGTTCCCGGTGGAAGCGGCGCCGCTGTAACAGCTCTGCGTGGTGCCAGTCTGGCAGGAGCAGCCTTCGTCGACTTGACCATCGCAGTTTTCATCCGCGCCGCCGCTGCACAGCTCCGGAGCGCCTGGGTAGACCTGCGCGTTTCCGTCGTCGCAGTCAGTGCCTTTGTCGTTGGGACTGACGAAGCCGTCGTCATCGGCGTCCGTCGCGGTCAGCGCCAACTCGCGCTTGCGGATCACTCCCTTTTCGAAGCGAACCACGGTGCCCAAGTCCTCAGCGACAGCGATGCCCGCGCAGGTCGCTTCATACGCGAAGGCGCCCAGCTGAATCGTCTCCCCCCAGCCGGCCGGCCGAAACACCGCGACGATGAGTGGGCTGGTCGTCGTGGTGGTGACGGGGAGCTCCAGCGGCTGGGTGTTGGCCGGGTCCTCACCGTCGGTGGCGACCACTTTCACGCATTTGGGGCGGAAGCCCGAGTAGGAGACCTTGAGCTGGAGGGCGCCATTCGCGGGGGCCTTTCCACAACTGAGGACACCCGCCGCGAAAAAAAGCAGGAGGAAAGGACGCATCATCCGCGACATCCTAGGTTGCATACGCAGCACCATTCCACTTGCGCTCTGCTGCGCACCTTGTAGACAGCGCACTCAGTAGTACCGGCAGTCAGCTGGTTCGCGTAGTATGCGGCGGCAGTCTTCGGCGCGGAACACTGGGGCGTCGTCTAATGGCAGGACATCAGACTTTGGCTCTGATTATCAAGGTTCGAATCCTTGCGCCCCAGCCAGACTGCCGCCGTCCGCGTCGCTGAGAGCCGGCCTTCAAAGGAAGGGTGCACATGCTCCCGAAAGTCCTGCAGTTGGTCTCGGTGGGGAATCCTCCGCCGAGCCTGCTGAAGGAGTTGGAAGAGCCTCTGCTCACTCAGATGGGCGTCACCGCCGTCCAGAGTAAGACACAGCTCACCACGCCCACGTACGCCTTCAACAAGGACCGCAACCAGTACCACTCCAACGCGATCATGCGCCGCTTGGTTCCGCTGATTGAGCCCATGCAGCGCTTCGTGATGGGCATCGTCGACGTGGACCTGTTCGTGCCGGACGCGCCATTCGTGTTCGGCGAAGCGGACCGCGAGTCGCGCGTGGCGCTGGTGTCGATCTTCCGGCTGCGCAACGGCAACGAGAAGGAGAGCCTGCGCCGCCGCACCCAGACCGAAGCGGTGCACGCCGCGGGTCACTTGGTTGGGCTGTCGTACTGCGATGACCTCCGCTGCGTGATGTTCCTGGCGCAGACGCCGTCGGATGTGGACCGCAAGAGCGTGTCCCTCTGCAACATCTGCCGCAACGAGCTGGCGAAGCTGAACCGTTAGCGCCAAGTCAGCGGGGTTAACTGATGCGTAGAATTTCCGCGGGCGGTTGACGTCGGTCGGCCAGCGCCGCAGATTCGGCGCCATTCTTTCGCGACTACGAGGGTCCTGGGTATGAGGCTTCTGCTGACGGCGATCACTGTTGTTGCGGTGATGGGATGTGACTTCATCGACGTCACCGGCAGCGGCGGTGGCACAGGCGAGCTCTCCAGCTTCAACCAAGGCTTCATCTTCGTGCGCGCGGAGGACCGGAATCTCTTCGCGACGGACAAGGCGGACAGCTTTCAGTCGGTGCTGCAGGTGACGACGAACGGCGCGAACCGCCAACCCTCCCTCTCGCACGACGGGCGGCGCGTGGTGTTCGTGCATTCGACCATGAGCGGGACGGAGCTCCAGGTCGCGACGCTGGGGAGTGAGGCCGAGCCTTCCGTCGTCTTCGCGTCGGACTCCACGCGGCGGAATTTCCGCTACCCCGTTTTTTCCCCGAACGACGCGCTGATCGTCTTCGCTTACGACGAAGGCGCTGCCTCCTACTTGGGGAAGATCACTTCCGCAGGCGCGAATTTCGTTCGCTTGGGCAACGGCGTGGTCTCGCTTACCTCCGCGTCGTTCTATCCGGATGGAGTCAACGTGCTCGCCGCCGCGGGTGGTTTCGGTATGGGCAGCAATCAGTTGGTGAAGGTCAACATCAACAGCAACACCTCATCCAACGTGACCAGCTCTCTCGGCGCCGCGCTCTCCATTGCCAACCGCGCCGTGCTCTCTCCGAACGGTCAGTTGATTGCGTTTGATGGCCGCATCAACTCCAATGCCACGCGGCTCTTCGTCTACGACGGCACCACCGCGCAGCTCACCAACTACCCCGGTGATCCAGACGCGCTCGACTCGTTCCCCACTTGGATTGGGAATGGCGAGGTCGGGTTCACCAACAACATTGGTGGCGCGGATCAGGTCTACTCCGTGTCCGCCGCGGCGATGCAGACGACCGGCAAGCTGGTGCGGCCGTCCGCGATCGAGCCCTGGTATGGACCGTAGCCTCAGTGCGTTTTGCGACGCGTGCGCAACGTGCGCCGCAGCGCGCTTACAGCTTGATCTTGCCAGCGCATCTTGAGGAGCCGAGCGAAAGGAGCCGAGCAAAGGTCGCGAGCTTGAGCCCAGGGAGGACCACACTCTCTTCAGCCAGCACAGCGAGGATCGCCTCGTAGGTCCGCCAGCTCACCCCGTGAAGGATGACCCGTTGGTCGACGTTGAGTGTTTGCTCCTGTGTCGGGGGAGTCGACATGTCAGGAACCTACAATGAACGAGCAGGCCGAACGAGCAGGCCGCAGGAAGAGCTCACTCCACGCGGAACGCGTCGACTTGGAAGCTGATTCGTTCTGACGCCAGGAGCAGGCCCTCCGCGACTTTCTCCGCGCCTTCAAAGACGACGGTGGTGTCGCGCATGGCTTCTTCGAGCGCGTCGAGACCGCGAGAAATTTCGAGGATCCCGGAGTACTGCTGCTTCACGGCGCTGGCGATCTCTTTGGTGCCTTCGCTGTTCACTTCGACGATCAGCGACAGCTCTTTGAGATGGCTGCCCGATTCTTGGATCTGCTCCATCCCACGCTGAATCTTGCGGCCGCCGTCTTCAGTGGTGGCCGCGGTGGAGCGGATCGCGTGCTCGGCGTTGGAGAGGATCTCGCGAATGCGCACGGTGCTCTCGATGGAGCGGTTCGCGAGGGATCGCATCTCCGCGGCGACGACGTCGAAGCCGCGTCCGAACTCTCCGGCGCGCATGGCTTGGATCGCGGCGTTGAACGCGACGACGTTGGATTGATCCGCGAGGTCCTTCACGCGTTCGGTGATCTCTCCAATCTCGAGCGTTCGTTCGAGCAGCGCGCCAATGGTGGTCACGATGGTGTTGGTCTGGTTGCGGATCTCTTGAAGTCCCTGCAGGGATCGTTCGACGGAGTGCTCGCCGGCGGCGCTCAAGTCGTCCGCGTTGGCGGCGCGCACCAGGACTTCTTCGGCGCGGTTGGCGGAGAGCGCGGAGACTTCTTGCACCACTCGGGCGCTGGTGGAGAGCTCGGTGAGGTTGATGGTCTGTCGCTCCATCAGAGACGTCTGGGCGCGCATCATCTGACTCAGCCCGCTCACTGTGTTGATCATTTCCTCCTTCGACGCTCGCAGTGAGCGGAGGAGGTCGCGCAGCTGTTTCAGCATGCTCTCGAAGCTGTCCACCAACAGGTGCGTCTCTCGCGGCTCCCACCATGAGCCCTTGGTCAATTTCTGAGTGAGGTCTCCATCTCCGACTGCGGCTGCTGCGGCGGCGATGCGGGAGAGTGGTCGGGTGAGCCACGTCGCCAGGGGGAAGGCGGCGGCCACGGAGATAAGCAGCGCCAGGATCGCCGCGAAGGCTCCGCGGTGTTCGGTCTGCGCTGCTTGCACGCGCAGCTCAGAAGGGTTCCAGCCCACCACGACGATCCAGCCCGCCTTTCGCTTGTCGACCGTGACGGCGGCGGTTCGCAGTGGCGCGCCCGCTTCATCCACTCCGGTGCGGAGGGATTTCCGCGAGCCGGGGCTGCGGAAGGCTTCGTAGCCGGAGAGATCTCGCAGCGCGGTGCGTGCGGCGGAGTCTGGATGCGCCAGCGCGCGGCCACTGCGATCCATCACGTAGATGCGACCGTCGAATTCGATTCGGGTGATGCGGTCCACTGTCTTTTGGATCTCGCTTAAGTCGAACGTTCCAAACGCGTAGCCGCGCAGCACTCCCGTTGGATCTTTTA
>JBQTKE010000554.1:0-10784 GCA_052386435.1 Myxococcaceae bacterium | reverse complement strand
CGATGGAAGAGATCGTTCGGATTCTTTCCCGCATGGGCTTCGAAGCGGTGTGCGGTCCGGAGATCGAGACCGACTTCTTCAACTTCGAAGCGCTCAACATCCCGGCGGACCATCCCGCGCGCGACATGCAGGACACGTTCTACGTCGACCCGGGCAGCTTCACGGTGACGCCGAAGAGCCCTGTGCTGCTGCGCACGCACACCTCACCGGTGCAGGCGCGGATCATGTTGGAGAAGAAGCCGCCGGTGCGCGTGATCGTTCCAGGGCGTGTGTATCGACGCGACTCGGACCTCACGCACACGCCGATGTTCCACCAGATGGAGTGCCTCTATGTGGATAAGGGAGTGACCTTCGCCGAGCTGAAGGGGACGCTGGATGCGTTCGTGAAGGGGCTGTTTGGTTCGGCGACGGCGACTCGGCTGCGTCCCTCATTCTTCCCCTTCACCGAGCCGTCCGCGGAGATCGACATCTCTTGTCAGCTCTGCGCGGGCAAAGGCTGCCGCGTCTGCAAGGGCACGGGTTGGATCGAAGTCGGCGGCTCCGGAATGGTCCACCCGAACGTGTTCAAGGCGGTGGGTTACGACGCGAAGCAGGTGACGGGCTTTGCGTTCGGTATGGGCATTGAGCGCATTGCCATGCTTCGCCACGGCATTGATGATCTGCGGTTGATGTTCGAGAACGACGCGCGCTTCTTGGAGCAGTTCTGATGAAAGTCTCGGTCAAGTGGCTCTCCGACTACGCGGCGCTGGGCTCTGCCAAGCCGGAGGAGCTGGCGAAGCGGCTGACGCTGGCGGGGTTGGAAGTCGAAGGCGTGAGCTCTCCCGCGGCGGCGTTGGCGGGCGTGATCGTGGTGCAGATCAAGTCGTCGGTTCAACATCCGAACGCTGACAAGCTAAGTGTGACCCAGGTCGACACGGGTTCCGGCGCGCCCCTGCAGATCGTCTGCGGCGCGAAGAACTACAAGGTTGGCGACAAGGTACCGCTGGCGACGGTGGGAACGAAGCTTCCCCATGGCGTGGAGATCAAGCAGGCCGCGCTGCGCGGCGTGGAGAGCAACGGGATGCTCTGCTCCGCGAAGGAGCTCGGCCTCGCCGAGGATGCGTCCGGGTTGCTCATCTTGGATGCGCAAGCCAAGCCGGGCACACCGATCGCGCAGGCGCTGGGACTGGATGACACTGTTTTCGAGCTGAACGTCACGCCGAACCGTCCCGATGCGCTCTCGCACTTGGGCGTCGCGCGCGAGCTCGCGGTGCTGTCCAAGATCGCGCTCAAGTTGCCGCAGGCGTCGCTGAAGGAGGGGAGTGGCAAGGCGTCGGACAAGGTGAAGATCCGCATCGACGACCCCGAGCGGTGTCGCCGTTACATCGGCCGCGTCGTGGAGAACGTGAAGGTCGGTCCGTCGCCGGCGTGGCTGACGCAGCGGCTGCAGGCGTGCGGCGTGCGCAGCATCAACAACGTGGTGGATGTCACCAACTACGTGCTGCTCGAGTACGGACAGCCGATGCACGCGTTCGATCTCGACAACCTCGCCGGTTCGGAGATCGTGGTTCGCAAGGCGACGAAGGGCGAGAAGCTAACGACGCTCGATGGCAAAGAGCGGACGCTCGACGTGGACGATCTGCTCATCTGCGATCGCGATGTACCGCAGGTTCTTGCCGGCGTGATGGGCGGCGCGAAGAGCGAAGTCTCCGAGAAGACCACGCGGGTGCTCTTGGAGAGCGCGAACTTCCAGCCGGCGAGCATTCGTCGCAGCTCGAAGCGGCACGCGCTGCACAGTGAGTCCTCTCACCGCTTCGAGCGAGGCGTGGATGTGGATGCCGCGCCGCTGGCGCTGGAGCGCGCGGCGGAGCTCTTGGCCGAGCTCGCGGGTGGCATCGTGTTGCAGGGGAAGATTGACGTCTATCCTGAGGTGCTCGCGAAGAAGAAGGTCGCGCTGCGTTTCGCTCGAATCGGCGAAGTGCTGGGCGTTGATGTTCCCGCGGACGAGAGCAAGCGGATCCTCACGTCGCTCGGCTTCACCGTGGAGAAGGAAGCGAACGGTGAGGCCACGTTCGTGGTGCCGATGGCGCGCGTGGATGTGGAGAGCGCGGAGGATCTCATCGAAGAGGTCGCTCGCGTGCGCGGCTTCGATTCGATTCCGGCGGTGATGCCGCGCGGTGCGTCGGAGTCACGACCTGAATCGCCCACGGTTGAAGCAGAGCTCCGGGTGAGAGTCGCTCTTGCGGGCGCTGGGTTCGATGAGGTGATCAACTACTCGTTCGTTTCGCCTGCGGAGCTGGAGGCACTTGGGGCCCCGAAAGGCATCGCGCTGCAGAACCCTCTCTCCGTCGAGCAGTCGGTGCTGCGCACGTCCATGCTGCCGGGGCTGTTCCAGAACCTCTCGCGCAACGTGCGACATCAGGCGGACACGATTCTCCTCTACGAGATCGGCCGGACCTATCTGCCGAATGCATCGCGCAAGGACGAGCGCACACCTGTCGCAACGGAGCAGCTCCATTTGGCGGGCGTGGTGCACGGTCGGCGGGACGGTCGAGGCTGGACGCACCGGGATGCCTCGCTGGATTTCTACGACGTGAAGGGTGCGCTGCAGGCCGTCCTCGCAGCACTGCACGTAACCGACGTCGAGTTCCTGCACACAGAGTCGAAGTTGTTGCACCCTCGGTCGGCGGCGCTGCTCAAGCACCAGAGTGGCGTTGAGCTTGGGAGCTTGGGTGAAGTGCATCCGCGCGTTGCGAAGAAGCTCTCGGTGCCTGCAGGGACGTTCGTCTTCGATCTGGACCTGGAGTCGTTGCTCCTCCTGACGCAGCTGCTGCCCCAGTACTCGCCGATCAGCCGCTACCCCGCGGTACACAGGGATCTCGCGGTCGTGGTCCCACTGGAGCTGGAGAACGGCGACGTCCGGAAGCTCAGCCTGGACGGAGGTGGGGGCCTGGTTCAGGACGCCGCGCTGTTCGACGTCTACACCGGGCGTCCCATCCCAGAGGGCCGAAAGAACTTGGCTTATGCCATTCGCTACCGCTCACCTGAGCGCACTTTGACCGATGACGAAGTGAACCAGGCGCACACGCGAATCGTGGATGAGGTGAGCAAACTGCTGGGCGGAAGTTTGCGTGGCGCAAATCCGTAGTGACTTCGGTAAGTTGACACCTTCAGGCTCTTTTTGTCAGATGGAGTCTCAATTCAGTCGGGGGTTTAGAAAAGCATGACGAAGGCGGACATCATCGAAGGCGTCTACGAGAAGGTCGGCTTCTCCAAGAAAGAATCGGCCGAGATCGTCGAGCTGGTCTTCGACACCGTCAAAGAGACGCTGGAGCGCGGGGACAAGATCAAGATCTCCGGGTTCGGCAATTTCCAGGTGCGCCAGAAGAAGGCCCGCGTCGGTCGTAACCCTCAGACGGGTAAGGAGATCGAGATCTCCGCTCGCCGGGTGTTGACGTTCCGCCCCAGCCAGGTGCTGAAGAGCGCGCTCAACGAAGGCGATCTCTCTGGGATCTCTGAAGACGGCGTCAACGACGACGACAATGACGATCTCGACGGAGATGACGACGAGGACGAAAGCGGCGACGAGAACAACGCTTAAGTCCTAGGCGAACGCTGTTGACGCGCCTCGGGTGGGCGGGCATAAAGCGCCGCCTGTCTTTATCGGGGCGTAGCGCAGCCTGGTAGCGCACCTGCTTGGGGTGCAGGTGGTCGCAGGTTCAAATCCTGTCGCCCCGACCATCATTCAAAGGCCGTGGATCCACTGGGACCCACGGCCTTCTTTCTTGCGGGGCAAAGAAACGCGGTCACGCATGCTCGATTTGATCGGAAAGAAGGACGTCGCTGAGTTCTTCGAACGGTCCCTATCGCTGGCCGCTTCAGCCGCGACGCCCCCATGAGGGAGCTCCACACGACGGCTCAAGGCCGCTTCAGCCTGTCGCGCCCGGAGCGTCGGGCGTCATGCTCTAGCCAAAGCCCGCGGGTGGTTGCGCGCACTGGCACAAGAGCCTTCAGCAGGAGTTGTCGCGTGACGAGCTCGCGCGCGTGTGAGGTGAAGATCTCCGACAACGCGGACAGCGGCTGCGCGCGGGCTTCAACGAGACGCAGAGACAGCAACGCCGCGAGGACGCGCGTGCTGGCGGAGAGTACGAACACCAGGTGAATGCCGCCGAAGGTGTGGCTGCCGAGCGTGAAGCCGTTGCTGGCCTGCACCACGATTCCCCCGATGGCGGTGGCAAGCGTGTAGCTCAGTCCACCCGCGGCAGCGAAGGCGGCCAGGTAATACGAGCGACCGTTACGAGGCGCGAAGGCGAGGGGCAGCGCGAACGTGGCCAAGTTCTGTCCGCCCCAAAGCACGCCGGCGAGCACTGCGTCGACCGCGATGGGCCAGAGGAACGACTCTGTCGGGAACAACCAGACGAGTGGCAGGAGGCTGATGCCGAAGGAGCAGACAATCAGCACCGGCTTGATGCCGACGCGGTCCAGCGCTTTGCCCCAGAGTGGCAGCACCGCGATGCGCGAGAGGGCAACGGTCGCGGTGTAGAGGCCCATCAGCGTGAACCCCATCTTGAGGTTCTGCAGCATGTGGAAGTTAAAATAGCCCGCGGCCAATCCAACCGAGGCGTTCCAGGCGACTTGATACGTGAGCACGCGATGCGTCTCGGGCCGCAGCAGCGGGGCCAGCGCTTCCTTCAAAACCGGAGCGGGCGTGTGCTCTCCGGGTCTCGCTGGATCGTGCTGCAGCGTCATCAGGTACGAGGTGACCAAGCCCGCCAGCGCAGCGGTCATCGCCAGTCCCGCGAGCACGTACCCCGTGGTCGTGTCCGGATGAGAGAGGTCGAGGAAGACTCCAGCCGCGAGAGCCGCGAGCGTGTTGCCCAAGGTGCAGAGCGCGGTCCGGCGTCCGAAGAAGCGCCCACGAATCGCGTGAGGGACCAGATCTCCCATCCACGACACCCAGGCATTGTTCCCGACCACGCTCAAGATCGCGCTCACGGACGCGATGCCGAAGAGCAACGCCTGCTTGAGCTCGGCGGACCAGCTGACGAAGGGGACCAGCGTCAGGGGCCAAAGAAGCTGACGCGAGATGAAGATCGACGAGATCGCCAGCTTGCGGTGACCGACGCGCGAACCCAACCACGCAGCGAAGGGCTGCGCGAACTGAGAGAGGTAAGGCAGCGCCGCGAGCATCCCGACGACGAGCGGACTGCATCCCAGGTAAAGCGCCCAGCCTGTCACCACAGCGCCACCGGCGCAGACTGTGATCACCTCTGCGAACATCCCCTCCACGGTGGAAGCGCGGAGCGAACGGCGGATCTTCTTCCGCGGCTCGTGGTGCGGATGCCCTTCGACCGGCGCGCCCAACAACGGCGACAGGCGTCCGGGAACGCCGATGAGGGCGCTAAGCGCAGTGAAGCCAATTCTCCGTGGATTTGAGTGATTCAAGGCGGCACTAAAGTGTTCCACGCGACAAATAGGCCGAAAAGGTGCGAGGGCTGATCACGTGTCCGCTCGGATGCTTCTTGGCTAGGGGGGTGACAGGGCGGGCCTGTAGGCGTTAGGGAGAGCCGCATGGACTCCCATTACGACCAAGTCATGAAGGCCCGCGCCCAGACGCAAAACGCCGCGCCGCGCCGGTACTTTGCCTACTCCACGATTCTCGACCGGGCCGCGTTTGAAGAGTGGCGCAGCCAGCACGCGTACGAATTTTTCAACCTGCCTGAGGGTGAGGTGGCGGAAGCGCTCGACGTGGAGCTCGTCTACGACTTCCAGTCGCGCTGGTGGGGCGGCCGTGTGGCCGGCTTGGCGGACAAGAAGGGCTCGTCCGTGTTCGGGCGGTTGTTCGAGATCGCGGGTGTTGACTGGCCAGTGATTCAGCACAAGGAAGGCGTCGTCACCGGGATGTGCGTGGAGCGCGAGGTCAAACTCCGCGTGGGTAGCAAAGAGCTGACCGCGACCGCGTTCACCACGAACCCAGTCCGCGCGACTCTGGAAGGACCGATCAGCCCTCGCTTCATTGACGCGCTCGCGCGAGGCGCAGAGGCAGCCGGACTACCGAAGGACTACGTGGCCCAACTGCGTTCGCCGCAACAGTAGGAGCGCAAGGGTGTCATGACCGGGTGGGTCCGCTCCGACAAACCGCACAACTTCGGTCCCGAACCTCAGGGTTATCCCGGTCTTAGCCAGAGGACGCTGAGCGGGGGCAGGGTGAGCTCTGCGGAGTGGGGCTGTCCGTTCCAGCCGGTGTCGTGGGCGTAGACCTGGCCCATGTTTCCAACGCCGGAGCCGCCGTACAGCTGCGCGTCGCTGTTTATGGCTTCCTGCCACGCTCCACCTTTGGGCAGGCCGATTCGGTAATGGTTGCGAGCTTCGGGTGAGAGGTTGGCGACGCAGACGATCGTCTTCCCTGTCGACGGCGCGCGGCGCAGGAAGGCGAAGACATTCGCGTCGGCGGAGTCGGCTTGGATCCACTGGAAGCCATTTGGATCTGAGTCGCCTTCGAAGAGCGGCGTCTCCTCTTGGTAGAGCCGGTTCAGATCCGTGACGAAGCGCTGGACCCCTTTGAACCCGTCGTACTGCAGCAGGTGCCAGTCCAGGCTCTTGTCGTGGTTCCACTCGTCGGGCTGGCCGAACTCGCCGCCCATGAAGACGAGCTTCTTTCCGGGGTGCGCCCACATCCAGCCGAAGAGGGAACGAAGGTTCGCTCGTTTCTGCCAATCGTCTCCGGGCATGCGGCCGTAGAGCGAGCCTTTGCCGTGAACGACTTCGTCGTGTGAGAGAGGCAGGACGAAGTTTTCGGAGAAGGCGTAGAGCAGTCCGAAGGTGAGCTGGTGGTGGTGGTAGCGCCGGTAGACGGGATCTTTCTGGAAGTAGCTGAGCGTGTCGTGCATCCAGCCCATGTTCCATTTGTAGTGGAAGCCGAGACCGCCGTGGTCAGGCGGCGCGGAGACCTTGGGCCACGCGGTGGACTCCTCGGCGATCATCATCACGCCTGGGTGCTTCTGCCCGACCAGTGAGTTGAGCTCGCGCATGAACGAGATAGCTTGCAGATTCTCTCGTCCGCCGTGTTGGTTTGGGACCCACTCGCCTTCTTTGCGGCTGTAATCGAGGTAGAGCATCGACGCGACCGCGTCCACCCGCAGTCCGTCCACGTGGTACTGCTCGATCCAGAAGAGCGCGTTCGCGATGAGAAAGTTCTTCACTTCGTTCCGGCCGAAGTTGAAGACGAGCGTGCCCCAGTCTGGGTGTTCGCCTTGACGGGGGTCCTGGTGCTCGTAAGTCGCGGAACCGTCGAAGCGCGCCAGACCGTGAGCGTCCTTCGGAAAGTGCGCGGGTACCCAGTCGACGATCACTCCGATGCCCTCGTGGTGGAGCGTGTCGATCAGAAAGCGCAGATCGTCGGGGTGACCGAAACGCGCGGTCGGGGAGTAATAGGAACCAACTTGGTAGCCCCAGCTTCCGCCGAACGGGTGCTCCGCGACGGGGAGCAACTCCACGTGGGTGAAGCCGGTCTCGGTGATGTAGTCGGCGAGCGTGGTGGCGAGCTCGCGGTACGTCATAGAGCGGCCGCCGTCCTCCACGACTTTTCGCCACGACGCGAGGTGCAGCTCGTAGATGGAAACGGGACGCTTCAGCACGTTCTGCTTGGCGCGCTTCGCGAGATACGCGTCATCTTTCCACTGGTAGTGGCCAAGGTCGTGGACGACGGACGCGGTGAGCGGGGGCACTTCGCTGCGAAACGCGAAGGGGTCCGCCTTGAGCAGACGCGGACCGTTGGGCGGGCGCAGCTCGAACTTGTAGCGGGTGCCTTCGCTGACCTCCGGAACGAACAGCTCCCAGATCCCTGACGAGCCCATCTGCCGCATTGGGTGCAGACGGCCGTCCCACGAATTGAAATCACCCACGACGGACACGCCCGCGGCGGCAGGCGCCCAGACCGCGAAGGAGACGCCGCTCACGCCGTGGTGGTGAGAGAGCCTCGCGCCCATGCGCTCCCAGAGTCGCTCGTGACGTCCCTCGCCCGCGAAGTAGAGATCCATGTCTCCCAGCGTGGGAAGGAAGCTGTAGGGATCTCGCAGTGTGAAGGTGTGGCCGCCGGGGTAGTGAACGTCGAGCAGATAGTTGAACGTGTCCTTGCGACCGTTGAGCCGCGCCTCGAACACGCCGTCGCGGCGGTGATCCATGGCGATGCGTCCACCGAAGTCAGGGATGACCTCAACCTTCTCCGCACCAGGACGGAACGTCCGCACCACGACCCCGTCGCCGTCCGGATGAATCCCGAGCACGCCGTGGGGATTGGGTTGCCGCAGCTCAACCAGGCGGGTGATGTCGCTCTCGACGTGTTCGCGCTCCGCCGGCTTTTTCACAACGCTTCTCCTCTGGCGCCAAGGGTGGCGCGGGCCGCTGCATTCGACTGTTCTCTTTACGGCTCGGCAAGCGCCGTCAACGCGGCGGCCGGGATCGGCGCCCAGTCGGGGCGGTTCTGCAACTCGTAGCGGAGCTCGTACAGCACCTTTTCGAACTCCAGCGCTTCCAAAAGGGTGCGCAGCAGGTCCGAGCGCGGCAAGAAGCTGGCACCCTTGGTCGCTCCCAGATAGCCCTCGAGGAACGACTCGCGCAAGGGCGAGACAGGGATCTCCGTTCCTCCGTTGCGTGCGGCGGCCGCGGCGGCGTACGCGAAGGAACGCAACATCCCCGCGACGTCTTTGAGAGGGGAGTGCTTCTCGCGTCGTTGGGCGTACGAGCGCGCAGGCTCGCCTTCGAAGTCGAAGATCTGCCAACCCTGGTCCGTGAAGAGCACTTGGCCCAAATGGAGATCGCCGTGGACGCGGATCTTTTCTCCAGACGCGGTGCCGCCAGCAAGCTTGTGGGCGCGCGCGACCAGACCTTCACGGCGCGCGGCCAAGTCAGGAAGTTTGGAGGCGTCGGCCAGCGTGACCCCCAGCTCTCCGGTGATGGACGAGCTCCAGCGTTGCAGGTCTTCTTGCAGCAGCGGCTCGGGGGAAAACGCGGGATCGGTCTTTTCCGAGGCGAGCGCCATGTGGAGCTCCCCCAACGTCTCGCCGAGCGTCTTGATGTTGTTGATGAACGCGGGCTGGAGCTTCGGCGAACGCTTGAACGTTTCCGTCGCGTAGGACCACCCGTCGCCTCTGCTCGGCACGAATTGATGGAGCAGTCCGATGGTCCCGGAATGGGTTCCTTCCAGATCCAACGCGCCCAGCAGGGTCGGTGTGTTTCGAAACGAAGTGCGCTCCGCCAAAAATCTCCCGATCTCCAATTCCGGGTTGATGCCTTGCTCCAGCTTGCGGATGACTTTGAGGATCACCTTCTCGTCGAAGACGATCGACGTGTTGCTCTGTTCGACCGAGAGCCGGCGAACGTCGGGGTCACGCCTCAGGCTGTTGAGCGGACCTTTCTCGTCGAAGCGCAGGCCGCGCACCGTGCCGGCGCCCATTGCCAGCGTCGCGCTGTCGCGAATCAAGGAGAGCAACAGCCGGGCGGCGTCGTCGTGATCCAGCGCTTCCTGGAGCTGTCCTTGCGCGTCCGAGACCACCGGCATCACGTAGCGCTCAGGGCTTCCTAGACCGTAGGTCACCTCGACCATCGCGAGCGTGCCGCGCCCGTTAGGCAGCTGGGCGTGCTCCAAGACGGAGACGCTCTTGATGGGCCATGCCTTGCCGCCGAACCACCGGCGCGCTTGCAGATAGGTGGGGAGCTTCTCCAACTCGACTGAGTTCATGCGTCCCTCCCCGGCGCGTTCTTTTCCAAGCGGAACCAAAGGAACATGTAGGGCCCAAGCGAAAGTTGGTAATTGGCCGCGCGGATGACAGGGAACGGCGTGTTACCGAACAGCTCCACGGGCGTGTAACCCTCGAACGCGGACAGATCGATCTCCGCCGGCTGCGCGAAGCGCGAGAGATTGCACACAACGAGGATCTTTGTCGTGGTGTCGTGTCGCAGGAACGACAGGACCTTGAGATTCGAAGGCTGGAGGAAGTCAATCGCCCCTTCGGCAAAGACCGGGTAGCGCTGTCGAATTCGAACGATCCGCTTCACCCAGTTCAGCAGAGACGAGCGCGTTCGCTCCTGCGCTTCAACGTTGAGGCCCTGAAAGCCGTAGACGGGATCCGAGATCAGCGGCGCATACAGCGCGGCGCCATCCGCTCGAGAGAAGCCGGCGTTCCGATCCGAGCTCCACTGCATGGGCGTGCGCACGCCGTTGCGATCGCCCAAGTAGACGTTGTCGCCCATGCCGATCTCGTCGCCGTAATAAAGAACGGGCGTGCCGGGCAGGGTGAGCAACAGGGAGTTCATCAGCTCAATGCGCCGCCGTCCGTTGTCCATCAGCGGCGCCAGCCGCCGACGAATGCCGACGTTGATCCGCATGCGCGGATCCTTCGCGTACTCGCGGTACATGTAGTCGCGGTCTTCGTCGGTCACCATCTCCAGCGTGAGCTCGTCGTGGTTGCGCAGGAAGATCGCCCACTGACAGTTGTCGGGGATGTTCGGCGTCTGCTGCATGATCTCCACGATGGGCGTGCGCTCTTCGCGGCGAACCGCCATGAACAGGCGCGGCATCACCGGGAAGTGGAAGCCCATGTGGAACTCGTCGCCGTCGCCGAAGTAGACGCGCACGTCCGCGGGCCACTGGTTCGCCTCCGCGAGGAGAATCTTCGTGCCGCCGTAGTCGGAGTCGATCTTCGCGCGCAGCCGCTTCAGGAACGCGTGCGTCTCCGGAAGGTTCTCGCAGTTGGTTCCTTCGCGCTCAAACAGGTACGGCACGGCGTCACAGCGGAACCCGTCCA
>JBQTKE010000553.1:0-7787 GCA_052386435.1 Myxococcaceae bacterium | reverse complement strand
CAGCAGGCCCAGGTTGCGCTGGATTACCTGGAGGTTCGCGTGCGCTACCAGGCGCCATAGCCTGTTCACCGTATCGCCAGCTCGATGCCGAAGGTCGCCAGCCCGTTGAAGGATGAGGTAGCGCCTTCTGAGTCGTGAAGCACGTCGTACTGGCCAGCGACGGCAGCCCAGAATCGCCAGCGCTTCCAGAGGCGGACGCTCCACTTGGTGGCTACGATGTGCGCCGAACCTTCGTTCGAAACGTAGCGGGTGAAGGTGTACGAGAGCTGGCCCCGCAGAGAAGACGAGAAGCGGTGCACCGCCTGGCCGCGGATCTCAAAGAGCAGCGGCGCGCTGGCCAACCCACTGACCGCATCGGCCTGGAGCAGCCTCGCGTCCACTTGCTCCAGCCGCCCGGCGGCGCGCGGCACTGCCCTGCGCGCGGACATCCTCGCGAAGGCTCAGGCCAAGCGCGCCGCGCTGTTTGCCCAGTACGACACCAATGGTGACGGCAAGCTCAGCGCGGAAGAGGCGGCGCCGCTGCGCGCGGTGGTGCAGGCGCGAATCGCTTCTGGCAACAACGGCGAGTGACCAAGACTGGCCAGCTCCCCGCCGCGTCACTTCGTCCTCGCGGACTGCCGCGGCCGCGGTTCAAGAGGTCGACGTCTAGGGGGCGTCTTAGCGGCCGGATACGCTCTGTCCCTTCTGTGCCCGCACTGCGACCGCCGGGATCGAGCACAAACTGAATTCCGGCGGTTGAGGCGAAAGGAACAGGGGTACATCCAGGGCAACCGCATTCTCCCAACTCAACCCGAGCTCACCGAGTCCGGCGCAGGCTGATCATCCGCGATGCCAAGAATCGCGAGGACGTGACTGTCAACGCGACCAGCAGCTGTCTGACTTGCAGCGCCCCGCTGGAGTTACTTCCGTGCGAGCCCACCACATACGGTCTGGCGTCTCAGCATTCAGTAGTGACAGAAGCCCGCAACCATCGCTGACCCGGTACACGTTTGCCCGATGACGCACTCGTCTACATCCGTGCATCCGCACGCAGTCCCGTTGCACTCTTGCTCGTCTTGGGGATCCCTGGGAGCGGGGCACTCGTCGGACGCGACACAGGCGCACTGCCCGGACTTGACTGCCCCTGCCATCACGGGGAGACAGGCCCTGCCCGGGGCACACGAGACGCCGCACGATCCGCAGTTTTGAACATCCGCCGACAAGTCCTTGCATGCGTCAGCGCCTGTGCCGCAACAGACGGAGGCGGCGTTCGTCGTGCTGCAACTCTTGATGAGGCACGAGGAGTCCTCGCAGTCCTTCAACCCGTCGCAGTCGTTGTCGAGTCCATCCGAGCAGCTCGTTTCCTGCGTCTGGGTGCCAGCATCGCAGGCGCTGCCTGGTTTGGAGCCAGCGTCGAACGACCCACCGACAGGAGGGGTGCCAGTGCTGAGAACCTGTTCCT
Organism: Myxococcaceae bacterium; assembly: GCA_052386435.1. GTDB lineage: Bacteria > Myxococcota > Myxococcia > Myxococcales > Myxococcaceae > JBQTKE01. The sequence continues at coordinate 6,346 of JBQTKE010000553.1, read as the reverse complement.
CCTTTTTTCCACAAGTGCCTTGAGCGCAGACCAGACCCGGGCCGCATTCGACGTCTTGTTCGCACTCCTTGCCCTCCAGGCTCGCCCGCACGGGCAGGCAGCCTTCTCCCAGCAGCACCAAGAGAGCCAACCCGTTCACCCATTTCATTGGGGATCCCCTGACGTGTCTTTGTCGGCCAGCCCGTGTTGCCAGAGCAGCCGGTAGAACTGGCTGCGCGACAACCCCGACTCGCGGGCGGCCGCCGAGATGTTCCCCCCGTGTCGCTCCACGATGCCCACGAGGTAGTCGCGCTCGAATTGCTGCACCAACCACTCTCGCGCGCGCTTGAAGGTCGTGCCGGTCCCGGCAGCCACGGCTGCGTTTCGTCTCAGTCGCCCCAGCGCCAACAGTCGTTCCACCGCGTTTCGAAGCTCGCGAACATTTCCCGGCCACTGCTCGCACTGAAGCGAAGCCAGGGTGGTTGGATCGAGCACGACCTCCTCACCATTCTGCTCGCGGGCGAAATGCCGGGCGAGCAGCGGAATGTCTTCCGGACGCTGGCGAAGCGGGGGCACGTCCAGTGCCGCGACGGCCAACCGGAAGTAGAGGTCGGCGCGGAACCGGCCCGCCTTGACCTCTGCTTCGAGATCGCGGTGCGTGGCCGCGATCACCCGAGCGGTCATTTTCCGCGACTGGTTGCACCCGACCCGACGAAACTCCCGGCTCTCCAGCACCCTCAGGAGCTTGGGCTGCAGGTCCATGGACAGCTCGCCAATCTCATCGAAGAAGATCGTCCCCCCCGTGGCGTGCTCCAGCGCGCCCATCCGATCCGCGTTGGCGTTTGTGAAGGCGCCCCGCGCGTGACCGAAGAGCTCGCTCTCGATGAGGTTCGGACTGACCGACGCGCAGTCAAAAACCATTAGCCGTGAGCTCGCCCGTGGGGACATCGCGTGAAGCGCCCGGGCAACGCCGTCCTTTCCGGTGCCGGTCTCGCCGCGGATGAGCACGGTGAGCTCGGTGCGGCCGACCCGCTCCATGGCGGCGAAGAGCTGACGCATCGGACGGGATGCACCGAACAGTCCGTGGAGCTCAGTGCGGTCACTCTCAGGCGCCTGAGGAAGGTCGACTGGAGCCAACCGGAGCAGGGTCTTTCCCACCAGTAGGGAGCCGCCAATCGGCACGTACGCGTCCTCGATCTTCGCCCCCAGGTAGAGGGTTCCGTTGCGGCTGCGAAGGTCGCGAACCCGTACCGCCCCAGGGAGCAGCTCCACGCTGGCGTGACGGCGCGAAACCTTCGGATCCGAGATGATCAGATCGCAGTCCATGGCGCTGCCCAGCATGACCGTTCCGACGCTCAACATCAGCTCCGCGCCTTTCCCCGGTCCTTCCGTCCGGACAGCTCCGTTCGAGTGACCTGGTTTCACGGACTTTCACTTGCACGTTGTGTTCCGTGAGCGGGACGGCGAAACGCCTGGAGGTTTTCCGAAGTGGTAGCAGCTGCGTGGGGCGTTGAGTGGGCAGGTCATGGGCGGGCACAGTCCATGCGAGATCCGCCTTCATTTCCACTGCTCCCAACCCGCGTGAACACGCGGTTCCACTCTTGACGGCACTGGAAGGCGTGCCGCTGGGCGTCTGTTTCCTGGCCTGGACACACTGCAGGCAAAACAAGGCGTGGTCAGCCGTCGATCAGCGGTGCCAAGAGTCCCGGCAGATCCTTCTCAACCTGCTCGACGAAACTCCGCGCATTCAAGACCTGCACGGCCGCCGCTTCGACACTCGTCACGAAGTCCGATTCATAGTCCGCTTCCTCTCGGAACCGCTGAAGGGCGGAGAGCGAGTGCGAGACCTCTGCGGTGTACTTGCCGGTCTTGACGAACCGCTGACGGAAGAGGCTCAGTGCCCCGCGATGCGTTTTGGGTTCCTCGCCGAGCGTGTGCAGCAGGGCGCGTGCTGCATGGAACGCGGAATAGTATGCCCGCGTGAGGGCGATTCGTGCCTGGCGGGCGTTAAGCAGAAGCTCGGCGGCCTCAAGCTCTTCTTTCGCTCGGACCAGCTCCTCCGCGGCGCTCGCTCTTTTTCCCTCGCTCGTCACGCGGAGATTCCCTCTTGTTCGACGTCCCGGATGAGTCGCCGCTCCTGGCGCTTCCAGAGCGCATAGCGACTTTCATCGAATATCAGCGGTGCGATCTCCAGGTTGGCTTCGACGGAAAGGTCGTCCGCGAGGTCGATGACTGCCTTACGATCCGCGGGCTCAGTGCGATCGAGAAGGACGAAGACGTCTACATCGGAATCCGCAAGGGGTGTTCCTCTCGCGTACGAGCCGAACAACCTGACGAGCATGAGGCGTGTCCCGAACTGCTTCCGCAGCCCATCAGCAAGTCTCGCGACAACATCGCGAACCGGAGCGGGAACATCCTGGAGCGAGCGGACCATCTCGACATCATGCCTGCTGTCGCGATTCCCCGCCAAGAGCCCTTGCTCGCCTTCAAATCCGAAGAATGGGCTGCTCGGCAGGCCAGTGTCAAAACCGTGTTGCCAGGACGAGTCGAACGGTCCTTCGTGGACGACGGAAACGGCGCTTGCGCTGTGATCGCCTGCGTGTCCTAGAATAGGCGCCTCGTGCACAGCGTTTGCCTCAGTCTCATTGCGACACTGGTGACCGCTGCCGGGCCCGATCTCGTCGAGGGTCGTTCGCTCTACCATTCGTTGCGGTATCGGTTGGCGGAGGAACATCTTCGGCGAGCCTTGTCTGGTTCGGGAAACACGCCGGACGAGCGCTTCGAAGCACACGACCTACTCGCCAGATCGTTGGCGGCTCAGGGAAGACTCGAGGAAGCGGAGGTGGTCTATCGGGAGCTGTTACAGGAGGACCCGCATGCGCCCACCCCCGTTGACGCCTCCCCGAAGATCGCCGGGGCCTTCGACCGTGCGAAGCGGCGGCTCTTTCCGCCCAGACGGGCCACCCTACGGCTTACTGCGGACGGTGACGTCCTTCGGGTGGCGCTGGTGGATCCCTGGGAAGTGGTTGCAGCGCTGAAGCTGCGCGAGCTCCAGCCTTCGGGGGCCTCGCTGGATCTAGAACTGACGCAACATCAGGCACATGTCGCTCGCGCGTCTGTTCCGAAGGGCGAATACGTTATCGAAGCGCTGGACGCCGACGGAGAGGTGCTCGCACGTCTTGGCTCAGAAGCTCGTCCGCTGGCGCTCGGGCCTGCTCTTGAGCTGGAGACCCCGTCGAAGACGGTCCAGGCGCTTCCCGTGATCTCAGAGGCGCCACCTGCCCTGGCCGCGGCACCCGCGCGTCCGCGGTGGGTAGCGTGGGGCTTGCTCGGTCTGGCAGGCGCAGCGGTGGCAACGGGCACCGCGCTGGCGGTTTCTTCGGCGCACGACGCGCAGGCGGCGCGTGACACCGCGCGAGCGCTGGACACAGCGGCCTTCAATGACAGCGCGCACCAGAAGGCGGTGGCCGCGAACTTTCTCATTGGAGGCGCCGTCGTCGGCGGTGCGGCGGGAACCTTTCTCTTGTGGCGATGGCGATGACATTCGATCTCCTCCAGCGCGGGCTCACCGTGGGCCCCTACACCGTCGGAAAGCGGCTGGGGCTGGGTGGCATGGGAGAGGTGTTCGTTGCAGAGGACCCTTCCCGTGAGGCGGCGGAGCCGATTGCACTGAAGCTTCTTCTCCCCCATCTGGCGGATGATCCTGCTGCGGTTCAGATGTTCATCAACGAGGCGCGGCTCGTCGCACGGATGGCGCACCCGAACATCGTGCGCATCCTCGACATCGGAGCGTCGGACGGCCGCTACTACTTGGCGATGGAGCTTGTGAAAGGGTGCGCGCTCTCGACGCTCATCCGCGGGTTGGCCGCGGCGCGCCGGTTGTTGCCGCCGGAGCTGGTGCTCTACGTCACCCATGCGCTCTGCGAGGGACTTCACCACGCGCACGAGCAGCGGAGCGAAGACGGTAGGCCGTTGCAGATCGTCCACCGCGATGTCACGCCGCAGAACGTGCTGGTCTCCGAAACGGGAGAGATCAAGCTCACCGACTTCGGGATCGCCAAGGCGCAGAACATCGCCTCCCAGACCCGTCCTGGGCAGGTGCGAGGGAAGTGGGAGTACCTTGCGCCGGAGCAAGCGCGCGGAGACGACGTCGACAGACGCGCGGATCTCTTCAGCATGGCCGCGACCGTCGCTCACCTGGCCACCCTGACCTCGCCGTTCGGAGGTGTGAGCCAGGCCGCCAGTCTTCTCGCGGTGGAGAACAAGCCGTTTCCGGATCTCCGCGACGAGCGACCCGATCTGGATCCACGTCTCATCGACTGCTTGTCTCGGGCTGCGCAGAAGGCGCCTACGAGACGCTTCGCCGCCGCGCGCGAGCTTTGTGAAGCGCTGCCGCTTCCGCCCGGTGGGTGCGCAGAGGCACTGGGGGCGCTCGTGAAAGAGCTTTGCGGCGACGCCCTGGCGCGCACCAACTGGGCAGCGGCGATGGAGCCTTCGCGAAGACACTGGACGGAGCCAACGTCCCTCCCCGTTGAGGGAACGGGAACGCACCTCATCTCGGCTCCCGATGAAAGAACCGGGACCTCAGAGGTGCCGACCACGAGTCTTCCGTCGCAGCGCAGAGTCGGTCTGCGCGCTCAGCTCTTCATTCTGGGCCGATACGCGTTTCCTGCGGCCTTGCTCGTCTTAGACGTGCGCGAGCCGACCCAGCCGACCCCAACGATCTCCGCTCACGTACCGGCACCCCCCGGGCGATCCAACCCCAAGGACTTCGTCCAACCTTCGCTTGTCGCCCGAGAGGATCCGGACAACCGGCCCGCGGTCACCGCGCGAACCAATGCCAGCACGGAGGTCTCCACTCGAAACCGCCGTACCGTGGCGACACCGATGCGGGAGCGCGAGCGGAAAACCGGCTTGCTCACCGTCGACAGCGTCCCCTGGTCGGAGGTGTTCATCGATGGAAAGAAGATTGGGGAGACGCCGATCGCAGGGTTTGCCATTCAAGCAGGGGAAGTCCAGGTCGTGCTGAAGAGCCCGGACAGCAAGAACCGGGTAACGCGAACGGTCACGGTGCGCGCAGGGAGGGAGACCTTCGTGAAAGAGAACCTGCAATGAGCGACCGAACGTCTCACACCCCTGGGCTCACCGCCTCGACGGGAGGCGATGCGCAGTTGCAGATCGTGCCGGTACGGATAGAGGGCGTGGAGGGGCCCGGCAAGGGGGCCACGTTCGTGCTGCGCGCGGGGACCATGGTTTTTGGGAGTGGGCCGGATTGCGATCTCGTGCTGCCCGATTCGAAGGTGTCCCGGAGACACGCGAGCGTGGAGTTGCTCGCCGGCGCGGTGCGGGTTCGAGATCTCCAAAGCCGCAACGGAACCGCTTATCTCGGTGCGCGGATCGATCAGGCGCGTGTTCCGCTTGGCGGCACGCTGGTGGTGGGTAAGACAACGGTCCGCTTCGCTCCGCTGGACGACTCCACTGCTCAGGAGAGCGACAGCTCGGAGCTCAACGGGCTGCTCGGAACCTCCAGCCCGATGCGACGGCTCTTCGCGGCCATGGAACGTCTAGGGCCTACCGACTCGACGGTCTTGATTCGCGGAGAGACCGGCACTGGAAAAGAAGCGGTGGCGCGGGCACTCCATGCACTCTCCCCGCGTGCCAGCTCGGAGCTGGTTGTCTTCGACTGCGCGTCGGTCAACACGAACTTGATCGAGAGCGAGCTCTTCGGCCACGCGCGCGGCGCATTCACCGATGCGGTGACGCAGCGCGCCGGTGCGCTGGAAAAAGCCGCAGGGGGAACCCTCTTCCTCGATGAAATTGGCGAGCTCTCGTTAGAGCTTCAGCCTCGCCTGCTTCGCGCGCTCGAGAACCGCGAGTTCCATCGCGTCGGTTGCAACCAGACCCGCCGGATGACCGCGCGGGTCGTGGCAGCAACCCATCGGGATCTCGAGGCGGAGGTCAAGGCGGGTCGGTTCCGCGCGGATCTCTATTTCCGGCTGGCGATCGGCGTGCTTGAAGTTCCTCCACTGCGCGCGCGGCCCGAAGACATCCCGCTGCTCGCCACCCACTTCGCTCAGGATCGCAGCGGCGGCGAAGTGACACTGGATGCAACGACGCTGGCCGCGCTCCAATGCGAGCGCTGGCCGGGCAATGTCCGCGAGCTCCGCAACGCAGTTGAGCGGCTGGTGACGCTGGGACGGAAGGGACGAAGCGCCGCCGTCACCGCAGTCGATGGCACCACGTTCAAGCGCGCTCGGGAGTGGCTGGTTCAACAATTCGAGCGCGACTACCTCGCGGGCATTCTGGACCGCCACAAAGGAAACGTCTCCGCGGCCGCCCGAGAGTCGGGTCTTTCGCGCAGCCAAGT
>JBQTKE010000552.1:0-20679 GCA_052386435.1 Myxococcaceae bacterium | reverse complement strand
TGCGCGAACGCGGCGCTCAGCTCCTCCAACGAATCGACCATCACGCGTGCTCCTCTCGGCGGTTGTTCTGCCGGGGGACCCTACGTGGCGCCTTCGACCCTGTCGGTCACACTTGCCGGAACGGTAGCGACAAGGCGACTGACTTGCTCAGGCGGGATGAGTTCCCGTTTGTGGTGCTTGTGCCCGGGTTGCCCGCCCGGCATACGACCGGTCGGTGGGCTGGCTTTCCGCTCCGTGCCCGGTGGGTCCGACGACGGTGGCTTGGATGAATTACTAGAGTTCTGTCCCAGACGTCCCTTCAGCTCCGCAACCTCTGCGCGAAGCGCGGCGATCTCCGCAAGTGCCGCCTTCAGCAGCCCTTCCAACTCGGCGATGCGCTGGTCACGGGCGTCGACGTCAGGCACGAACTCGCAGAGATCATGACCGGAGTCCGCTGTCGATCCTGCCCTGCAACCGAGCCCCCCGGATGAATGAGCTGCACCGATCCGATGCGGTCGCGCTGGCGAAGCGGTTTCGTGAGTCACCCGGTCTGGCGATGAACGAGCTCGTTGGGCGCGCGCGACGGACAGCGGCGGAGCGAGCAGGTCTCGTGATCCGGCAATCAGCAAGAACGGGATCTTCACGCCCGTCAGATTCTTTCGATAATCGAAGCGACCGTCGAGGGAGTCGAAGTTGCCGGTGGTGATCCACCGCGCGAACTGTCGCCCCACTCCTCCAGGAATATCCGCCGCCATGTTGAACATGGCTTTCTTCACGACCAGCGGATCCATGTTGGCCTCGCGCATGAGGTAGCGCACGATGGGCCCCGGCGGTGGACCGAACCGAGCCAACCCACTCACCTTGGTGATGGGAATGGATTTGAGCTTCAGCGCGGGACCCACCGTCTCAATGAAACGCCTGAGTCCGGGTTGCACGCCGAAGCTGAAAGGGCTTCCGCGCGTGACGGCCGCCTTCACCGGAGCAGAGGGCGTCTCGCTTCGGCGCTCCCCTCTGGCCCGCTTTCCTCTCGAACTCCTTCCCAGTTTCCCGTTCTTTCTTCCGCCGCTTCCTCTCCGCATCCGGATGAATCAGGCCTCGAGAAACGCTTTGAGCCGAAACGCGCTCGTCGCGTGCACGTTCTTACCGAGAGGAAACGATTTCGTCGCAGGCACAGCCAGCGCCTTGCGGGCAGTGCTTCCCAGCCGCATTTCCACCGCAAAGAGGTTCTTCGCACTCCCAGCGTCGGGTATTTCCGCGAGCTTCGCATCGACGAGATACGTTTCTCCATGAGCTCGGATTAGAAAGTCGACCTCGAGCCCTTCTTTGTCGCGATAGTAGTGAATCGTCGATTCCGGATGATGCACGTCGCGCCACCGCACGAGTTCACCGAGCACATAAGTCTCCCAGACGGCTCCGAGCCCGGCGTACGTGCGCAGGGCTCGTGCATCGAGCCCGAGAAGGAAGGTGAGCAGCCCCGTGTCTGCGAAGTACATCTTTGGCGTCTTGACGATTCGTTTGGCGATGTTCGAGAACCATGGCTCGAGAATGACGATTAGCCCCGCTGCTTCGAGAACGGATAACCACTGGCCTGCGGTGGATGGCGCAATCCCGACATCGCGTGCGAGGTCTGACTTGTTGAGAAGCTGCCCCGACCGAGCGGCGCAACTTCTCAGAAACCGATCGAACTCACGCAGCCCTCCGACGTGCAGCAACTGCCGGAGGTCACGCTCGAGCCACGTGGCCGTGTAGCTGCGATAGAAGTCCACCGTGGGCACGCTCACGTCCTCCCAGAGCGCTGGATAGGCGCCACGGGCCAAAAGGCCATGCAGGCCTTCCCGGTCGAGCTGATCAAACAACACATCGCCAAGCTCTTCACAGTTCAGTCCGTGAAGCTCGATGATCGCGGCGCGACCGGCGAGGCTCTCAGAAACCTCTCTCATCAGGTTGAAGCGCTGCGAGCCCGTGAGAATGATTTGGCCCTTCTTCGGCGATGGGTCTACAGCCGCCTTGAGGTGGCGAAACAGCTTGGGCGCGTACTGCACTTCGTCCACCACCAAAGGACGTGGGTTCTCACGCAGGAACACGCTGGGCGACTCTTCCGCCAGCGCGGCATCCTGGGGAAGGTCGAGGGATACGTAGTGGTAGTCCGCGAACAGCTCTCGTAGCAGGGTCGTCTTGCCGGACTGACGCGGTCCGGTCAGCACGAGGATCTTAAAATGCGTGCTCAAAGAGCGTAGTCGCTTCGAAATAGCCCTTTGAAAACGCAAACTTGTCTGCCTTTCGATTCGGTCGACGATTAGCCGAAACCGTATCGCTAGTTGGACAGAACGGCAAGCCGACGATGCGGCGGCGATATAGCCGGTCTGGAGTGCGCGGTGGGCATCCCCCCAGACCGGCGCTCGTAGACATGTTCCTTCTCGCCGCCGCCCGCCACCGAGACCGCACCAGTCGCAGAACTCCACGTGAGGAAGCCGCCCTGGAAGTTGCTCCGCGCCCCACTGGGGATGCCCAGCACGTCGCTCATCGGATAACCCAGCGCGCTTGTCTCCCAACCCATGGATTGAATCCCGATGCCACCTCGGCTTGAGCTCGCTCCCTGGTGGGTTTCTCCTTGGTGGCTTCGCGCACGAATGGAGTTGGCATGGCTCGGCGCTGCGCAGGGGCGCGCGGACGGTGCAGGCGCGTTGCACGAAGCTCTTCGGGCAGCCAGCCGCGAAGACGCAGGTGACCTGTGGCAGCGAGTGCCGCCAACTGCGGCGCAGCAAGCACGAGCGGAAGCGCAGAGCGGCGGATGTTGCTGCCGCGCGTGCTGACGAGCGGGAGCGGCAACGCCGCCACCGCGAGCGGCAACGGGCATCCGCGGGCGCAAGCCCGCCGATGTCACGGGCCGGCCTCTCCGCGGAAGCGACCGTGGTGATTGAGGAAATCGTCGCGGCGCTTCCGGCTTGAGGGCTCGGAGCGCTAACTCCGGGCCCTCGCTCTATCGTTCCTGGGCGCGCCCTCTCTACTCCACCACCGCGCCCTGCTCGAACCGAGGGCAATACCCTGGGGGCCTACAGCCCCCAGACCCCTGTGCCGGCGATCGCCCCGCGCAAACTGCTGCGCGCGGCGCTCACCGTCTGGGTGGTCCACTTTTGGAGAGCAGACCCGGGTCATTTCTGCCAAGCGGTGAAGAGGCAGAACGGCGAACCGGCGGCGGAACGACACCAAGGAGCCTTCTACTACGTGAGGCAGCCACAGAACGGCGACCATACGCGAAGATCCCCTCGCAAGGGGAGAGGGTGCCGCCGCAAGTGGCGACATGCATTCGAGCATCCAGCCGTCGGACAAATTCAATGAGGACCGCTTCACGGTTTCCCAAAGTTCGTGGAGGGAAGCGTCGGTCCTCGACGAATTCGTGCTTGCGCCAGAAGCGCAGGCCCAACAGGTTTTGCTCGGCGCACGCGAGTCGAATACCTGTTGCTCCTTCATCACGCGCCCAGTCTTCCAGCGAGGACAGCACCGACGTGCCGTGGCCGGAGCTGCGCAGGGCAGGCTCGAAGAGCAGAAGCCCGAGGTACCACTCCGCAGCGTCCCGGTAACCCCGAACCACATCGAGGATGCCGCACAGTTCTCGGTCGCCGGTGAAAAAGCCGACGGAAAGTTTGTCGGCCGGAGTTCTCCCCGGCGGGAGTTCTGCCAACTGGTGCTCGGCTTCGTTGGGCGCCGCAGGACGGCCATAGACCAAGTCAAAATAGTCTCCGCATCGCGCAAAGAGCGCCTGCATGGAAAGCTGGTCTCCGGCCTCGAGACTTCGTGCCGACAGCGACGGGAGAAGAAAGCGATGTGTGACGGGACTCGACATGGCGGGCGTGCTTGCGGTACCGAAGTACCACGATGAGCATCGACTTCGGAAAGACATCCGCCGACTACGCCAAGCACCGCGCCGGCTTTCCGGAGGCGTTCTTCGCTCGGTTGGACTCCTTTGGCATCGGGAAGACCGGACAGCGCGCTCTGGACCTCGGCACTGGGACGGGCACGGTCGCCCGCGGGCTTGCTCGGCGCGGCTGCATCGTCACCGGCCTGGACAAATCTGCCGCCCTCATGGAGCAGGCGAAGAGGCTGGATTCCGAAGCAGGTGTCGCCATCCAGTACCTTGTTGGCCGGGCCGAGGAGACGGGTCTTCCGCCTGCGAGCTTTGACGTAGTCACGGCCGGCCAGTGTTGGCATTGGTTCGATCGCCCTCGCGTGGCTCGAGAGATTCACCGACTCCTCGCGCCCGGTGGGACTCTCGTCATTGGCCACTTTGATTGGCTGCCGCTCCCGGGCAACCTTGCGGAAGCGACCGAGAAGCTCATTGCCACTCACAATCCAGGCTTTGAAGCCGACAATCCGACTTGGAAGCTCTCCGGTGGAACCGGACTGTATCCTGCCTGGCTCGCTGACGTGGCTGGAGCAGGACTGCATAACATTGAGACCTTCTCGTTCGATGTTGCCGTCCCCTACAGCCATGAAGCATGGCGTGGGCGAATGCGGGCGAGCGCCAGCGTGGGCGCGAGCCTGTCGCCGGACAGCATCGCTCGGTTCGACGCTGACTTGGGAAAGCTTCTCCAGGAGCGTTTTCCGGAGGACCCGGTCATGGTTCCCCATCGAGTTTGGGCCGTCATCTGCAGGGTGGCATGAATTTTCATAGAGGCTCTCGACATCGTTCTGCCGCTTTGTTCGACGTGCCGAGCGGAACGACTTCCAGACCTGGGCTCAGAGATCGTCTGTCCTGGTTGTACGCGGCTCGCGCGAGGTCTGCCGGCAGATCAGCTGTTGGCGGTCTCGTTTTCGGATCGCGTGTAGTCCACGATCGCTTCTGCTTGTTTGATTGCGTCGCCGACAAGGGCATCAAACCAAGATGCCTCCGCTGCGAGCATTAGGATTGCGCGGGGATCGATTTCCTCCGCGGCAACCATCCCCGTTCCCTCCCGCTCCATCATTTTCAAAGCGATGAAGTTACCGAGGAACATGATCAGGCCATTCATGGCGTCATCGCTGATCTCAAGTACACGCTGGGTCGGGATCATTCAAACTCCGTGGTGAAGCTACGGTTGATTCGGAAGTGACGAACGTCTTCTCGAGTTCGACTCCCGTTCCGAATGACGGCGGAACAGAACTCAAGGCGTTTGCTGACCACGCCTGTTCTTCTTTTTTGCCGGGCGTCCGCGGCGGGCCGAGCGGCTACTGCACTCAGCTCGGCTTGTCGGTTCCATCCACGGTCATGAGACAAGACGCGAGCGCGGGCGGCAGTTCAGTGATGGTGCTGCCATCGACGATTTCGCCAGCTGCTTCACGATCTGCAGCGCGCCGAACGAGTTGGGTGAGCAGTTCACGTTCGATCGGTGTGAACCTCTCCATGTCGACGACGTTGCTACTTTTGAGCTCGGCGGTGAGCTCTGCCTCCGTCACCGTGTGCTGCGTTGCCTTCCCGAAGGCGCGGTCGGTGAGGAACTCCCGTGCGCGCTGCTGTTCACCGATCGGCGCGTCCTTGTCGCGCATGACGGTCAGCGCGTGCTCGATCATCTCCAACCCGTTACGCGTCCGCTTCCGGATTGCGGCGGCGAAGCCTTTGCCTTTGGGTCTTCCCGCGGGGTTTCCGGATTGACCGGGCTGCCACCGTTTTCCTCGTGCCATTTTCGTCTCCGAGGAGAATTGTCGCGCGGATGGCAAGCGTCGTCCATGCGGGCGCTCCACGAACCGTCATCGCGACGCATTCCTGCTACGAAGCGAGAAGCCCGCCAGCTTTTCCCCGGAGGTTCAGGAGGTAGGAGTTCAACGCCGCTCGGACGTTCGCTTCGGTTGCGTTGATGCCTGAACCGAATGCTGCTCGCAGCGAGGTATCGCAACTGACAGCCGGAATCACCTTCGCCTGAATCACCTCAAAGCCGAACTTGTCGATCAATAGCAGGACCAGCTGCTCGAAGCATAAGACCCGACCCGACAACATCCGAACGTGCCCCGTGCATTGCGGCGCGGTGGCGAGGGCTTCGATGGCTTTCTTGTCGCCGGTGACCAACCGGATGTTCGACTTGGCCACGATCGAGAACAACACTGCTTCACCGGCGTCTATACCTGGGACGTCGGCGAGCATCTTCTCATCCGCTGCATCAGGAGCGTTGGGAGTCACCCTGGCGACTGCTAGCGCAGCGACGATCCGACGATGGACGGCCTCGCCGTACTTTCGGGCACCCAGCTCGGGTTTCTTCAATAGGAACTTGTACTGAGCCGTTGGCAGAACCAGTACGTCCGCGAGGGCGACACCTATTGTCGTGCAGGCCTCGGAGACAAGGTCCAAGGCGGCGAGCTTGTGGACGATGTCGTTATCCCAGTAGCAGCTCACGCAGTAGACGCGTTTGGCATGCCCGCCTGAGTGATCCTAGTGAGAAATTCGCTTGATTCTTCTGGCAGCCGCGACCAATCCAGTTTCTCAGCCATTTTCCGACGCAGCAGGGCTGGCCCGTCTTCTGTTGGCGGAAGCAGTTTCAGAGCGGCATTTGCCACACCGAAGAAGTTCCCGCCCATAGAGTACGCGTAGTTCAAGACCACGAACCCAGGATCTGTCTGCATCTCCCGAGCGATCCTTTGAGCGATATCCGCGAGCTGATGTGCGTTCGGCCAGCGAGAAGACGCCTTGAACGTGGTATCGGGCGCGCCTGATAGCAATTCGACCGTGAAGCGATTGGCCGCGATCTCCTCATCATCAACGCTGTCGCGATCGATATCCCCGTCTACAAGCACTTGTCCAGTCGCCACATGCCCGAGACATGCGTGCCCGAGTTCATGTGCAACAACGAAGAGGAGCCAAGGCGCACTTTTCCTTTCGGTGCTGATCACAATGACTGGTCTGCCGGAGACGTTTGCCGTCAGCCCCTGCATTTTCTTAGTTTTTGCTGGGAACTTACTCACATGAAGGACGGGGACTCCGACGCTCCAGCAGTAATCAACCAGCACCTCCAAGTCGATCCACTGGCATCGGTCAAGAAGCCGTGCGCGCAACGCTGACGCCGTCTTCGGAAGCTCCTTGCTGTCGGAAGCTCCCATTGCTGCCACCCATCCCGCCTGCGTCGCGAGAACTCGTGGCACGTCGAACTCTTCATCAAGCACGTCGCTGTCGTGCTTGAACTTTACCGGTCCAGTCGCCGCGTGCGGTTTCGGATCACTGGCTCTTAGGCTTCCTACGTCAATCCCAGCGTGTCGATGAACCAGCATCAGCGCTTCAGAAAACCCGGCCGGCGTTTCGGCTGCGGCGTCATCCCACCAGGAGGGAAGGATCGTAGAGCGGACGTACGCGGGCGGAAGCCCGAACGAAGCGAGCTTCTGGTACAACTGCGCCATTGGGTTGCTCGCGACCGTCATTCGCTCCCCGTTTACTCGACCACCGTCGTCCTAAAGTAGCGCGGGGTAACACAGCCCGCCTGTGTATTCTACTCCGTCGGTCTGTCATGGAGGAGTGGCCGAAGCCCCTCGATTTTGACTGGGGTACATATGGGGTACGAGCGACTCCGCGCAAAACAAAGGGCGCTCCGACTTTCGCCTAAGCACCCTCAATCACTCTGGAATTTCAGCTCCCTGACGAGGACTCGAACCTCGGACATGGTGATTAACAGTCACCCGCTCTACCAGCTGAGCTATCAGGGAATAAGACGCGCGGGTATTTAGGGAAGCGTGCCCCCCCTGTCAACGACGTTCGCTCGGATCAAGTCAATTCCGTGGTGGGCGTTGCGGGCGTCCGTGGGTGAGTTGGACGCGGCGGTGGCGGAGGTCCTGACAGGGCGTGCGGCGGAGCGGGTTTTGGACCGCTATCTGCGTGCGCACAAGGGGTTCTCTCCCGAGGAGCGGCAGGCGTCGGCGGAGGCGATTTTCGGCGTGGGGCTGTGGCGTCGGCGGTTGGCGTATCAGGCGGGGACGGACGCGCCGCGTGCGCTGTTGTTCTGTCTCCTTCGCGATCTGGCTGGACTCCAAGTGGGCGATATCGCGGAGTGGCTGGCGATCTCGGACGCACCTCCCGTTAAGCCGGCTCCGACGGGGTTCGCGGATTTCTTCTCTCTACCGGACTGGCTCGCGGAGGCGCTGACGCGCGAGCTGGGTGACGATGCTCCCGCGTTCTGCGACGCGATCTCTCGACCGGGACCGGTGTGTCTTCGCGCGAACACGTTGAAGACGTCACGCGAGGTGTTGATCCAGGAGTTGGGTGGTCGGTCAGGTTTGCTGGCGAAGCACTCGGTGATTCTCGACTCACGTGGGAATCTCTTGGGCTCGAAGGCGCACCGGTTGGGTCACTTCGAGGCTCAGGACGAGGGGAGTCAGCTTCTCGCCGAAATGGCAGCAGCGCGGCCAGGAGATCGCGTTCTGGATCTCTGCGCCGGTGCGGGTGGTAAGTCGCTGGCGCTCGCGGCGGAGATGGAGAACCAGGGCGAGCTCTTCGTCTACGACGTGGATGGCGAGCGGCTGGATCGTCTGCTTCAGCGCGCGTCTCGAGCGGGCGTGAGCTGTGTCCGCGTTCTGCGTGAGGTGCCGAGTGGGCTCGAGGTGGATCGCGTGTTGGTCGACGCGCCTTGCTCCGAGCTTGGTGTCCTGCGCCGCGGTCCGGATCTTCGTTTCCGTCTGGATCCGACTTCCTTCTCGACTCTCCCCGCGCTGCAACTGGAACTGCTCACGCGCGGCGCCGGGTGTGTCCGTCCGGGGGGGCGCTTGGTCTACGCGACGTGCACGCTTCGCCGGGAAGAGAACGAAGAGGTGGCGCTGGCCTTCGAGCATTCGCATCCGCAATTTCGTCGCGCTGGCAACGGGTTTTTCCGTGTGCTTCCCCACACGCACGACACGGATGGTTTCTTCGCGGCGGTCTATGAGCGCGTGGGTGCTATGAAGTCGCGGTGACGTTCCGCAAGCCGGCAGCGCTCAAACCGGGTGACGCAGTGCGGGTGATTGCCCCCGCGGGGCCTGTTCCGCGCGACGTTTTCGAAGAGGGGCTCAAGAAGCTCTCCGCGCGTTACTCGGTCACGTACGACGACGCTCTGCTCTCGCGGCACCGCTACCTCGCCGGTACGGATCAACGTCGCTCGGAAGAAGCACGCAAGGCTCTTACTGACGACTCTGTGAAGGCTGTGTTCTGTGCTCGCGGTGGTTACGGATCGATGCGGTTGCTTCCGACGTTGCACTTGCCTCAAGCGAAGCTGCGCCCCTTCGTGGGTTTCTCCGACATCACGGCAATGCACCTGGCGCTTCAGGCTCAAGGTTGGGTGACGTTCCACGGTCCGGTGGTGACGCAGCTCGGTCGTCACTCGCAAGCAGTCGCGGACCGACTGTTCTCGTTGCTGGAGTCGACCGCGCCCGCGCCGGCGTTGAAGGGCGAGAGGGTGATGAGCGGCGAAGCCGAGGGACCGTTGATTGGCGGGAATCTCTCGGTGCTCTCACGTCTGCTCGGAACTCCCTACTTGCCTAGTCTTGATGGCGCGGTGCTGTTGCTGGAAGACGTGGACGAGCGGCCTTACCGCTTGGATCGGATGTGGACGCACCTGTCGCTCGCGGGCGTGTTTGAGCGCGTAAGCGGAATCGTGCTCGGTGACTTCACGGGGTGCGAGGAGCAGGAGCCGAATTGGACGAGCGCACAAATTCTCGGGGAGCTCGCGGCGGAGGAGGGGCTTCCCTGCGCGCGTGGATTTCAGATTGGTCACGGCGACGTGCATCTCACGGTGCCGCTGGGCGTTCGAGTTCGTCTGGACGCGGATCAGGGTTCGGTGACGTTCTTGGAATCGGCGGTGGAGGCTCGGGCATGAGCGGGCTGAAGCAGCTGCTCGACGAAGGCGTGGCGACGGGCGTTTTCCCGAGCGCGCAGGCGACGGTGATTCACAAGGGTAAGCGCGTGTTCGAAGCGAGCGTGGGCCCGGCCTCCCTGCAAACGGTGTTTGATCTCGCGTCGGTCACGAAGGTGCTCTCGACGACGGCGCTCTTCATGGCGTTCTGGGCGGAGGGAAGGTTAGGGCCGGAAGCGAAGCTCTCGCGCTTCTTTCCGGACTCCGCGGCGGGCAAGGCGGGCGTGACGTTGGTCGATCTGCTCTACCACCGCTCGGGTCTGCCCGCGTTTCGGCCGTACTTTGCGCGCGTGATGCCCGCGGTCCCGGAGCTGTTCGATCCTGCGTGTCCGCCGAAGGTCTGGTCGGACGTTCGCCACGAAGTCGTTGAAGCGGTGAAGAAGTCCGGGCTGGAGCGGCCGATTGGCGAACGCGCGGTCTACAGCGACCTGGGGTTCATTCTTCTGGGTGAGGTGCTCGCGCACGCGGGTGGTGCCGAGTTGGACTCGCTCTTTGAGGAGCGGATCGCTCGCAAGCTTGGGCTTCATGCTCGGTACCGACGTCCCTCCGCCAAGCTCGACAATGTCATCGGTGTCGCGCCCACGGGGACGACGCGTCCTCGCGAACCGGACGCGGGGCAGGAGAAGTTGTGGGAGCCGTTTCCTGCCCACCCGGCGAAACCGGGCGAAGTGGATGACGACAACGCGTGGGTGATGGACGGCGTGTCCGGTCACGCGGGAGTGTTCGGTCGATCGGGTGACCTGGCTCAGTTTGGGCAGAGGGTCCTCGAGGATCTTCAAGGCGCGGGTCACCTCGCTCCCGCTCCGCTCTGGGCGCGCGCCCTTCAGATCGACGCGCAGACGCCGGGAAGCACGCGCGCGATGGGCTTCGATACGCCGGCGGAAGGGAAGTCCTCCTCGGGTTCGCACTTCCGGCGCGCGGTGGGCCACTTGGGCTTCACCGGCACGAGTCTCTGGATTGATCTGGATCGCGAGCTGTCGGTCGCGCTCTGCACCAACCGCACGGCGATGGGCCGCGCGAATATTTTGATTCGAGAGTTTCGTCCGACCTTTCACGATGGCGTGATTCGCGCCCTCGCTTTGGAGAGCTGATGGCCGACGACAACGGCAAGGTGCTGCATGAGATCGACGGCTCGAAGTTTCGCCGCATCCACTTGGTGGGCGTGGCGGGCACGGGCATGGGATCCTTCGCGGGAATGCTCAAGGCGGCGGGCTACGAGGTCACGGGCAGTGACGAGAACGTCTACCCGCCGATGAGCGACATGCTCAAAGTGTGGGGGATTGAAGCGCTCACGCCCTACAGCCCGGCCAATCTCGACAAGGCGAAGCCGGACTTGGTGATCATTGGCAACGTTGTTCGTCGCGTGAATGTGGAGGCCGCGGAGGTTCGTGCGCGGGGGCTTCCGAACATGAGCTTCCCCGCGGCGCTGGGCTCGCTCTTCTTGAAGCAGCGTCACTCGGTGGTGGTCGCGGGCACGCACGGGAAGACGACGACGTCTTCGCTGATGGGTCACGTGTTGGCGGCTGCGGGAAAGGATCCAAGCTTTCTCGTCGGCGGTGTGACGCTCAACTACGCGGGCAACTACCGCATGGGGAAGGGACCTCACTTCGTTGTCGAGGGCGACGAGTACGACACGGCCTACTTCGACAAGGGGCCGAAGTTTCTCCACTACCAGCCGCGCACGGCGATCCTCACCAGCATCGAGTTTGATCACGCTGACATCTACCGAGATCTCTCTCACTACGAAGCGTCGTTCGAGAAGTTCGTGCGGTTGATTCCGAAGGACGGACTGCTCGCGGTGAGCGTGGCGTATGAGAACGCGGTGCGGATCGCCAAGGACTGCCCGGGCAAGGTGGTCACGTACGTTGGCAAAGAGGGCGCGAAGGCGGACTACGTGCCGGCCAGGCTAAGGTTTGGAGAGGAAGGCGCTCGGTTCGACGTGATTGAGAAGGGAGTGAGTCTGGGCGAGGTGCTGTTGCCCATGGGCGGCGCGCACAACGTGGAGAACGCGCTCTCGGTGATCGCCGCGGCGCGCGGACTGGGTTTGACGATCGACGAGATTCGTCACGGCTTCGCGACGTTCAAAGGCGTGAAGCGGCGTCAGGAGATTCGCGCGGAGGTGGAGGGCGTGAGGGTGATCGACGACTTCGCTCACCACCCGACCGCGGTGCGCGAGACGATCGCGGCGATCAAGGGGCGCTATCCCACGCGACGACTGTGGGCGGTCTTCGAGCCTCGCTCCAACACGAGTCGCCGCAACATTCACCAACAGGAGTACGCGATCTCTTTTGAAGGCGCGTCGCTCGCCACACTCAAGGTTCCGGACAAGCACGACAAGGTTCCGACGAGTGAAGAGCTGGACGTGACGAAGCTGGTGGAAGACTTGAAGGCGCGCGGCATCGACGCGGAAGGGAACCGTGAGCTTGCGCCGCTGCTCGATCACGTGGCCAAGGACGCGAAGTCGGGCGACATCATTCTGGTGATGAGCAATGGCGCGTTTGGTGGGTTCATCGACAAGCTGATTGAACGGCTCAAGGCTCGCGCTGGAGTGAAGTCGTGAGAGCGGGTCTCGCTGCGCTGCTGTTGATGGGCTGTGCGGCCAGACAGGTTCCCGACGCGACGGTGACAACGAGCAGCACTCCCGGCCCGTTGGAGATGAAGCTGCCGCTGTTTCCCAATGGGCCCGACGTGGACCTCGCCGCGGTTCGTGGCAACGTGGTGCTGCTCGATGTCTGGGCCACGTGGTGTGAGCCGTGTAAGGACTCGCTGCCGATCTACGAGCGGCTGATCAAGGAGTACGAGGGGCGCAACCTCAAGGTCTACGCGATCAACGTCGACGCGGACCGCGCGCAGGTGACGAAGTTCGTGAAGGAGACGGGCGTCGCGGTGCCGATTCTCTACGACCGCGACGCGCTCTATTCGGAGAGGGCGCTGCAGATTCAGCTGATGCCCACGTACCTGCTCCTCGATCGACACGGCATTGTTCGGAAGAAGCATGAAGGTTTTGAAGAGGGTTTCGCGGTGAAGCTGCGCGCGGACATCGACGGACTGCTGGCGGAGAAGTGATGATGACTGCGGCGGAAGTGACGGAGCTTCGAGCCAGCGTGGAAGAAGCGGCGACCCGCGCGGGGGAGATTCTCGCGGAGCGGTTTGAGAAGGTTCGGACGATTGAGTTCAAAGGCGGGATCGATCTCGTCACGGATGCGGACAAGGCGAGTGAAGCGGAGTTGATCAGTTTCATTGGCAAGCGTTACCCGGATCACTCCATCCTCGCGGAGGAGAGCGGGCTCACCACGAAGGCGAGTGGGCTGCGTTGGGTGATTGATCCGTTGGATGGAACGACCAACTACGCGCACCGGGTTCCGCACTTCTGCGTGAGTGTCGCGGTCGAGGACTCGGACGGCGTCGTCGCTGGAGTGGTGCTGGATCCCCTTCGCGGTGAGCTGTTCTCCGCGGGAAGAGGGCAGGGTGCGACGGTGAGCGGCCGGCCGCTGAAGACATCTCAAGTGGAGTCGCTTCAGCGCGCGTTGGTCTGCACGGGTTTCCCATACGACGTGCGTGAGAGGCCCGAAGCACCGGTCGGTCTCTTCAACCACTTCATCCGCAAAGTGCAGGGCGTGCGGCGCATGGGCGCGGCTGCCCTGGATCTCGCTTACGTCGCGGCTGGTCGCTTCGACGGGTACTTCGAGTTTGGCCTCAAGGCCTGGGACATCGCCGCGGGCGCTCTGTTGGTGACAGAGGCCGGCGGGGTGATTCGTCAGATTGATGGCGCGCCGCTCAACCTCGCGTTGGGTGACGTCTACGCGTGCGCGGGCTCACTCGACGCCGCGTTCGCCGAGCAGACTCAGGCGTTCATCAAAGAGATTGGGTACTCGCGGAAGGCTTAGGCCATCGCCGGATGGCGGCTCGCCCAAGGCCTCCACGAGCTTTCGCTTCGGCCGCATCCACCGCCTGACTCGAGCAGTTCGCAGACTGCTCGGCGCGGAGGGTTAGAAGAAGCTCTCCGGGACGAAGACGATGTCGCCCGGCTTCAACAGGAAGTTCTTCTCACGTCCCACGCCAATGTCTTCCACGGGGACGCGGGTCTTCTTCTCCGCGCCAGCGACCAAGCGGGTCACGTTGGTGTTGTTCTTCGAGGCGAGCTTGGTGAAGCCGCCGGCGAGCGTGACGGCTTGAATGATGTTCATGTTCTCTTCGAAGGGGAACGTTCCCGGCTTCTGTACTTCGCCGAAGACGAACACCTTCTTGGAGTTGTATTCGCGGA
Organism: Myxococcaceae bacterium; assembly: GCA_052386435.1. GTDB lineage: Bacteria > Myxococcota > Myxococcia > Myxococcales > Myxococcaceae > JBQTKE01. The sequence goes on along the minus strand of JBQTKE010000552.1, from coordinate 6,600 downwards.
TGAGGATGTTCACCTGAGGCCGCTTCAAGAATCCGTTGGACAAGCATTGGCGCAAGGTGTCCGCGGCGACGCTGCTGGTCATGCCCAACAGCTTCACCTTGCCGCACAACGGAAAGTCGATCGCGCCTTCCGGCGAGATGCGGTAGCTGCCGGTGAGGTCCTGCTCTTGGAACACCCGCACCTCGACCAGGTCACCCGAGCCGAGCGTGCTCGCTTGAGAGGGATCGTGCTCTTCCGGCGCGGCGTTGTTCTCCGTCGCATGCCCCGCGGTGGGTGTTTGCGACGACGCGGCAGTCTGAGTCAATGACGATCGCGGCGTGCGGCAACCGGCCGCGAGCGCCGTAAGAAGCAGCAGGGCAGGAAGTGACTTCATGGGGAGACTTCTTAGTACGTCAGCGTCGCGCGCAGGTACGCTTCGTGACGCTGGAAGTTCAAACTGGCCACCGTGTTGTTCGACGATGTGCGCAGGCTGTAGTCGTACCCCAGCGTACCAATCAGCCAACCGGTGAACTGGTAGTCCGTCCGAACATCCACCAGCAAGGTGTTGTCCACGCGGGTGGTGGCGGCGCCGGTTCCGGTCCGTGGGGGGAAGAACCGCAACGAGTCGTACGCGACGTAGCCGTGAAGGGTGAGCCGGCCTCCCAACAAGACCTGGCCGTCCATGTACCCGCGGTCGTCGCTGAACTCACCGAACGTGGGCACGGGCTCGAGAGACCGGACGTAGCCGATTTTGAAAATCGAGGTCTCGCTGGCCAAGTAACTGACCTCTGCTTGGGCAATCACCGTCTTCGGAGTGCTCCGTCCCGTGACGGCCCCGGCGAGCTCCTGACCCCAACCGGCCTTGGCGATGATCGCTATCTTCGACGTGAGCAGACCGGCGAGGCCCGCTTGCAGCCGCAGCAGATTCGCCGCCGGGTTCGTCGCAGGATCTCGGTAGCTCCGGATGTCGAAGCCGGTGTCCAGGACGATCGCGGTCTTAGGCAGGAAGCGCCAGCGCGCGTCCAAGTCGAAGTGGAAGTTGTGGTACGCCATTCCGGCGAGTGAGGTGGCGGTGCACGTCTGATCTCCCGCCGCGCAGCCCGCGATGGGAAGCCCGGAGAGCGGTTCGAAGAACTCCACGCCCCACGACGCGCCGGGCGTCACGGTGAGCGCGCCACCGCCGGGGTGAATGGGCAACGCGATGCGCGCCTCGTTGAGCAGCGAGATGACGCCCACGCCCAACGCGGCGTTGCTGGTGCGGTCTGACCGCAGGAAGTGATCTCCAAGCTGGAGCTCCACCGCGCCGACCTTGTTGAAGGCAACGTCCGCGCTCGCCGCTGCTTGCAGACGGGAGATCGCGTTGGAGCCCGCGGAGAGGATGCCGGTGTACCAGACGTAATCGACGTTCGCGTCGACATCGAGGTCAACGTAGTTGCCGGGGATGTCCAGCCGCAGTCCCGGCCGGAAGTGCATGATGATCTCCGGCGAGAGCGTGTTCGCGGTCATCACCTCCGGAGGCGGGAAGAAACCCGCGGCGCTGTCGTAGCGAAGCTCAAGATCGAAGTAGGGGTGAAGGCGTCCGTCGCCCACGCGGATGCCGTTGGTAAGCGCAGGCGCCGTGGACGCGGCGCTCTGCGCGAACGCGCTGTTCGCCAAGACGACGCTGCAGAGCAAGAACCAGCGGGCGAAGCCTCGCCGGCAGTTGTCCGTCCGATGCTGCCTCACGCTTTGACCGGCTTCCCGCACGTGCCCTCTGCGGCGCTTTTAGACGCTGCGCCCCTGCGAACCTTGCTGCTGCTTCGCACTCCCCTCAGTTGCTGCGACTTCAGCTTCAGTCGGTCGGGCTCGCTGGAGGCGGCCTGACCAACACGTTCGCCGGAAGCGTCGGGTTGGTGGGATCCAGGTTGGGCAATCCCGCCGGCGTTTCCACTTCGACCACGGCCTGCTCGTCCGTTCGAAACGCGAGCTGACCAATGCACTCTTCCGCTTCCCCGCGCAGCTGTTCGACCTTCTGCCGCGCGATGGTCACCTTGGTGAACTCGTGATCTCCGGCCGCGGTCTCGCGCTTGGCGGCGGCTTCCTGCAGCGCCACATCCGCCTGTTCGGAGATGCGCAAGAAGCCCTTAATTTGAATGAGCTTCTCGTTCACGCAGTTGAGCTTCACCACGTCTTTGGTGTTGCGTGCTTCTTCCAGCTTGGCAAGCACGTCGCGCAGCACATTGCGCATGCGCCCCAGCCCGTCACTGCTGCGGCTGATCTTCTCCGCGTCTGAAAGATCGCTCAGCTTCTCGTTGGTGCCGAAGGCAGGCACAGACGACGCAGGAGACGGAGGCGTGCCCGGTGTCTGACCGAGTGCCACCACGCTGAAGAGAATCGAGAGGAGGAAGACGCGGTGCATTGTGGAGTCAATACCGCGGAATCAAAGAGGAGGACGGCAAATTTTTTTGAAAACTCTAGGGGTCGCGATCAGGTGTGTCAACGATGCCATTTCAGCGAGGCGCTCCCGCACGGTGGTGAAGGTGTTCTCCCGCTCACACCTTGGCCGCGAGGCTGGCGTTGGCTTCACGAAGTCGTGACGAGAGGATGCGGGCGATGTTGATGACGACAAAGGTGAAGCCGTCACGGTGCTGCTTGCGGAAGGTGGTGAGGTTCTCCGCGGTGAGGTGGAGCAGCTCCGCGTCGCTCTTGGCGCGAATGGTGGCGGACCGATACTCCTTGTCGATCAAACTCATCTCTCCAAAAAACTCCGGAGGTGCGAGTGTGGCGATGACCTTCTGCTGGCCGCTGGGATCCTTGCGGAGCACCTCCACTTCGCCGGAGACGATGACGTAGAGGCTGTCGCCCACCTCGCCCTCTTCGAAGACGACCTGACCCGCGCCGTAGCGGCGGGGGCGAGACAGCTCTGCGACGTACTCCAGCTCCTGGTTCGAAAGCATCTCGAACAGAGGGGAGGAGGAAAGCACGGCTACCTTCTCCATCCTGATTCTCTCCGTGCGCCCGTTTTGAACGGGGCGCGCAAGTCGTCGTTACGTCACGCTAGGCTCAGCTTCACCCTTTCGGCCTTGAAGGAAGTACTCTTCGAAACGGCGATCGCCTTCTTCCACGGAGGGCGCGTCTATCCGCGCTGGTTCTAAGAAGGTCACCCCGCGCTGACGATCCACCGCGTAGAGCATCAGTGGCCGCAGCTCAACATTGTAGTTGTCGTGGTCTTCGACCAGGGCCACGCAGTAGGCGCGCTTGTTGTCACGGTGGCGGAAGTACAGAAAATCGATGCCCGGTGAGCAGCCGAACTGGTCGCGGGCCTTTTGCAGAAGTGCTTCCACCCGATCACGCGCGTTCTCTGCATCAGAAGACGCGGCTTCGGACTGAGCCTTGAGCGTCTTCACCGAACCTTTGCGTTCCTCAGCCAACGCGAACAGCGCTTCCGCTGCGCGGCGGATCTTCTTGCCGCGCACGCGCTGCTCGGCCATCGCCAGGTTCACTTCGGCGCTCTTGCCCCACAGCTGCTCCACGTCTTCCCAGAGCTTGGCCTTAAGCACGGATTCGCGCTGGTACTCGTCGTTCGCTTTGCGGAGCTGCTCATCCGCGGTGCGCAGCTCCATCTCCGTCTTGCGGCTCTTCTCTTGGGTGCTGGCGTCCAGCTTCTCTTCGCGCGCCTTCTCCGCGGCGCCCAAGCGGTACCAGACCTCGGATGCTCGATAACGCTGCTCTTCGAAGTCGGAGACAGCGCGATACGAGCGGTTCTCCAGCTCCGCGCCTTGCGACTGCATGTTGGCGGCGGCGTCTTCGCATTCACCCGCCCTGTACAACGTGTCGATGGCGTTCTTCTGGGTGAGCTCGGCCTGAAACTCCACCAGCGCCGTCTGCGCGAGCAGGTCGTTGTAGCGCGCGGCCGCGGTGCTGGCCTCTTGGCGGGCCTGAGTGAGCGCAAGCCACCACTCCTGAAACTCAGGCTGGGCAATCAGGGCGCGGACTTCAGGCAGTCGCCTGGGTTTCATGCGCTAGGAGGCAGGGGAGAACACGAAGGGGTAGGCGACGGCGACATCGTCCGCCGGCTTGAACGGGAAGATCCACGTCCGAATCACGGTGCGAATGCACGACGACACGGCTTCATTGCCCACGGTGTTCTCTTCAATCTCCACGTCGGACGCGCGACCTTGCGGCGTGATGGAGAAACGGACGACGACTTTACCTTTGAGCGACGGGTTGCGCTTGAGCTCTTTCTCATAGCAGTTCTGAATCGCCTTCAGGCGCTGCTTCACGTAGCGGCCCAGCGCTTCGCGATCCACGTCCGCGCTGTCGATCTCCGGCGCCGCGTCCTTCACACGACCGGAGACACGCGCGTCGCCCTTCTCGCCGACGTTGACGTTGCCGCCGCCGCTGGTGCCCAGCTCGCCAATGCCCGCGACCTTTCCAGAGCCACCACCGCGAGGACCGCCCGCGCCGAGCGCATCCGTCGTCGCTACGCCGACGCCACCCGCGCCCGCGAGTGCGCTGGCGATGTCGCCCGCGCCAGTGCCGCCGCCCAGCACGTCTTCGAACGCGCCGCCGCCACCACCGGACGAACCGAGAATTTTGAGCAAGCCCTTGGACGCCACCTTCTGCGCGATCTCCGCGCGCTTCGCCGCCGGGTCGCCGCCAGCCGCGGGCTTCTCCGCCTTCTTGGGCGCTTCCTTCTTCTCTTCCTTCTTGCCCTCGTCGCCGCCCGCCTGCGCCGTCTCCTTCGGAGGCTCCGGCGCTTCCACCTTCACCGGGATGAGGATCTTGGCGAAGCGGTCCGGGAGCTCTTCGAGCGTCATCTCGCGCTCCTCCGGCATGGGGGCGAGCATGATGATCGTGGCGCCGGAGAAGTGAACGACGAGCGAGCCGACCAGAATCATGAAGAAGACCTGATCAATCGACTGCCAGAAGGAGCCCTTGATGTTGGGCGGCAGCTCCGTCTTCACCGGCTCCGGTGGCGGAGTGACGAACTGGAAGAGCAGGGTGATTTCCCCGAGGGAGATCTTCCCCTTCGCGGAGTCCGTGAGCGGAAGCACGAACACGCTGCCACGCTTCTTCGCCAGGCCTTGTGAGCGCAGCGACGCGAAGTCGACGTCAGAGGTGCCCAGCCGCACGCGGCCGTCCATCTTCTCAGTGAAGACCAAAAAATACTGGTGGGTCTTGTATTCGAAGACGGGAAACGAAGGCGGCAGGTTCGAAGCGGGCACCACGAAGGTGTTCTTCGCTTCCTGGCCCACCGTCACGTTGTCGCGCTTTCGAAGATGGCGCTCTTCGATGATCTTTCCGCCCTGGATAACGCCGACGCGGAGAATCTTGTTGGAAGGGGTGGTGGCCATGGGCTCTTGGACTGAAGTGGAGCGGCGAAGGTTCCCAGCGCTTCTTGGTCTAGGAAGACAGACGGGGGATTAGAACGGATCTTTGTCGACGCTCTTGACCACTTTGGGGACGAAGCTCTCAGTGCGGTTGAGCTCGTCGAAGTTCAGGTTCGACCGCTGAAGAATGTAGAAGGCCTGCGGCTTCTGGATGCGACCCTCGACCGTAATGGCGTCGAGGCGAATCACTTTTTTCTTCTTCGTGTTACCGGCGCTTTGCGCGAACGCGTCGGTGGCGAGAGTAGCCAGAACCAACACTGAAGCCAACGTTCCTACCCGTCGCATTCGCCAGCCTCCGAACGCCCACACGTAACCACTCATTTGTCGTCCCCGGAGAGCTTACTGCCGCCGGACGACTTCGGCGCGGACGGGGCAGGCGGAGCACCCTTCTTCGGCGGCTTCTCCGCTGGGGTCTGTTTGACCGCTTCTTCGGGAGGCGCCGCGGCTTTCTTCTTGTCCGCCTCCGCCTTCTTGAGCTGGTCTTTGCGCTCGCGTTCTTTGCGGCGCTCTTCCTTCTCGATGCCTTTGTTCGCGTCTTTCACGTACTGCTCAAGCCGCTCGTCCGTGCCACCTTTGCCCTTGAACTGATCGAAATAGCTGATCGCGGTGTTTAAACGCTCGATGGCGTCCATGTTCGGAATGTCCGAATCCAGATGGAGGATGGCGAGGTTGAAGTAGGTGTCGGGGAGCTCCGGCTTCATGCGGAGCACCTGCTTGTACTGGGAGATCGCCTTTCCGTACTCCTGACGGCCTCGGTACGCATTGCCGAGATTGAGGCGCGCGCTGGCGAAGTCCGGCGCGGAATTCACAGCAGCTTCCAGCTCGCGCGACGCGGTCTCGTAGTCCTGCGCTTCATTGAGCATGGCGCCAAAGTTGTTCCGCGCCTCGGCGAAGTCGGGTCGAAGCGACGCGGCTTCCTTGAAGGCTTCCAGCGCGGGGATGCGCTGCTTAAGCGCCAGGTTCACCAGCCCCAGCGCGTTCAGAGTCGCGGCGTCGCTGGCGTCGACGGCTTTGGCGTTTTCGAGCACCATCTTGGCCAGCTCGTACTTCTTTTCCCGGTAATAGATCTGCGCGAGCAGCTGCATCGCGCGAACGTGGCGCTCGTCAGACTTGAGGACCTTCTTCGCTTCGTTCGCCGCGGATTCGAGTTGGTTCTTACAAATGAGCCCGACGACGAGCGCGGTGCGAAGGCCGAGCGCCGCGGGGTACTGGGCGATGTTGGCGCGGAGCTGCGCTTCCACCTGAGCGA
>JBQTKE010000551.1:0-13366 GCA_052386435.1 Myxococcaceae bacterium | reverse complement strand
GTTGCGGCCACCCCTCCCGGTGCGGTCGCGCCTCCAACAACCCGGCCTCCCGCTGCGAGCGCGCCTTCGCCTCGGCCTCCGTCCGCTGCGGGCGGTCCTCCTCGTCCTTCCGGAGCACCTCGCCCTTCCGGTCCGGGGGGGCCTCCTCGTCCTTCCGGCGGACCTCGACCCGGCGGCGGCGGCAAATCCTTCGGAGGCGGACGCGGCGGCCCTCCTCGCTCGCGTGGTCCCATCACTCCTCCCACTGTCGAGCAGATCAACGCGCTGGCCAAGGCTCAGCGCGTTCCCGCGCGCATCGCCAAAGGCGAGCTCGAAGGGAAGATGAAGGCGCGCATCTGGCGCAAGCTGCACGCCGAAGAGGCCAAGCGGTTTGACCAGGTCTACGCGCTGATGGACATGACCCCTGGCTTGGAGCTGCCCGACGCGTTCGGCGTGGCTCAGAGCGGCTTGACGGTGCCGGAGTTCATGGCCCGCAAGGCGCGCACGCAGAAGAAGGCGCAGGTGAAGCAGGCGCGGCACTCGGTCGACGCGGCGGCAGTGAATGGCTTCGTCGACGCGCTGATTGCGGACAAGACCGAGCTGGCGATCGTCCTCGCCGAACGCACCATGCTGGACGTGGTGATCAGCGTGGAACCCGTTGCGTTCACCTTCGAGAAGGCGGGGCGTACGGAGAAGCTGCAGGTGGTGCTGATGGGCAAGCGCGCCGTCTGGGAGAAGCTGGCAGCCTCGGTCGAGCGGGACAGCAAGCTCGCGCAGAAGCCCGCGTCCATCGTGCGGCAGCCGGAGAAACGACCTGTCGCGGATCCTCGACCGTTTGTAGAGCTGGTGGGCCGCACTCTGGACCTCACGCTCCGCAACGGTCTGCGGCTGGTGCTTCCTGTACGCAGCATCGGACCGTTTGATCTCCTGCTCACCGTGGAGGACGAGCCGCTCTTCGTCCCTCTCCACGCGGTCCTCCGTTGGCAGACCGCCGAGTAGAACGTCGTGGACTTGCTGCTCAGCTCTTCGGCCGCACCGGGAAAGGAATCACGACTTGGCTGACGTTCGTCGCGGAGCGAGCGGACTGCGCTCTGCGAACCAGCAGCGGCAGATCGCCCTCGCCTTTCTCCGCCGCGCGACGGAGGTCCGCAAGTCGTTCCAGATGTCGACGCACCGGTAGCTCCGGCACCGCGAGATGTGAGAGCGCGTCGAGGGCGTGCTCCGCGCTCTCCAACGCCGCGGCTGCGCGCGCGGGATCTCGTCGAGCAAGCGCCAGCCACGCCGCGGACTCCTGAGCGACCAGCTCCAGCTCCTGTCCGAGCCCGCGAATCCGGCGCCCGCTTTCAGAATCCGGTGCAACCCGTTCCAGCGTGATCGGCGCCGTCCTGCTTTCGCCTCGAACAGTCGCCGAGGCTGACACCGTGGCGCTCCAGCCCTCGCGAACTTCACCGGAGAGGAGCACGCGCCGGGGCAATCCGCGCGAGACCGTTCCCAGCGTGATGTGCAGGGCGTTGACCTCGATGCGGGTCGCGAAGCCATGGCGGCACGTGAGCGCGCGAAAGCCCTGAGGAGAAATCTGCACGCTGACTTGCGTGGCGACCTCTCCAAACAGCAACGCGAAGATGGCCCCCATCGCGACGGGAAGACCATCCGGTCCATCCGCGTGCTCGAAGCCATTTCCTGAAGGTGCGGTGAGGCCGGTGAGAATCTCCGCCACGTAGTGACGTGCCAGGCCCAGCGCGTGCACACCCACGCCTTCGCTCGCCAGTCCCTCCCCGAGCGCGGTGAATGAGGCTTCGCTCTCTTCGCCCACGGAGGGCTCGCCGTCCGTGAGCAGCAACAGGCGCGGACGCAGCCCGGGCACCAGCATTCGCTGCGTCGCCTTGGCACCCAACTGGACCGCTTGGTGAAGCGCGGTCCCTTGCCCGGCGCGCACGTGCGACAGTCCTTCGGTCATCGCACGCTTGCCCGCGGTGTTCATCGCGCACACAGGCACGCGCTGTTCCGCGACACCGTCAAAGAGCAGCAGGCCGAGGTAGTCGTCTGGGCCCGCCTGCTCGACCAGACCGTGCGCGGCCTCCAACGCCGCAGCGAGCGGCGCGCCTTTCATCGAACCGCTGCGATCGAGCAGCAGGTTGGCCATCACGCGGGAGCGGGGCTCATCCGCCTCCGGCTCCGCGCTGACCACGATGTGGCCTTCCGTGGTGCCCTGCCGATCAAGCTCGGTCGCCGTTGCGGTCCACTTCATGGGAGGGGCATTCTACTCATGAAGCCTTCGTGGCCGCGCAAAAGCCGGTGGGCTATAGGGCGTTGAAGATTTTCTGGAGTGCCCCGTCGGATCGGACCAATTTAGGACTGCGCCATGCCCCTCGTGAGCAAGCTCGTGAAGCCCCTCCTCGCCCTGACCCTCGCTGCTGCACTGATGTGGGGAACGCAGGCAGTCGCCGCCGGGAAGAAGCCCGCCCCTGCGACGGACGCGAAGGCCCTCGCGCCTCGAACCGTGAAGATGACTGTCACTGAGAAGGGTTACGAGCCCAGCCCTCTCACGGTGAAGAAAGGTGAGCCGCTGCGCCTGCTGATCACTCGGACCACCGACAAGACCTGCGCGACGGAGATCGTGATCCCGGACGCGAAGGTCAACACCGCTCTGCCTCTGAACAAGGAGGTCGAGGTGACGTTTACGCCGGAGAAAGCGGGCACCCTCACCTACGGCTGTGCGATGGGGATGATGATCGCCGGCGTGTTCAAGGTCGAATAACCGCTCCAGAGGGTGCCGGTCTTTACGCTCATGCCACTCTGTAAAAGGTGCCGAATGGCATGAGCGTAAAGTCCGGCACCTCGAGCCGCCTCGCTGGCTTTCTCGCGCTGGTGAGCGCGTGCGCCGCTCTCGCTCAATCGTCAGCGGATCCCATCCCCCAGCGGCTCTACCTCGACTCCGGCGCGCTCGTTGGCTCGAGCCGTCTCATCGGTCTGGGCGGCGCCTACGTGGGAATCGCGGAGGGCGCGGATGGGCTCGCCAGCAACTTCGCGTCGCTCGCTCAGAAGAGCCCCACGCGCACGGACGGTTGGGACTTCGACGCCACCTTCTCGCTGCTCTTCGGCGCGGCCTTTGGCTCTCGAGATCTCGACAACGACGGACAGCGCGATTCCGCGCGCAGCGGGCAAGAGCTCATGGCGGGGCTCTCGCTGCAAATCGGTCGAGTCGGGCTGGGCGTCTACTTCCGAAGCAGCGCCGCGTCCTTCTGTCTGGCCGCGCCATGCGACGACGCAACCGTCGTGGAAGTGCACCGCATTCAGTCTGGGTTGGCGGCGGCCGTCGCCGTCTGGAAGGATCAGCTCCTCTTCGGCCTGGGCTTCCTCACCACCAGCGCGCAGTTCACGACGGGGCCCGACCAACGCTTCTACACGGGAGGCACACTCGAAGCGGACGCCCTCTTCCGTCCACTCGGACAGCGTTACCGCATCGGCCTCTCCGTCAAACCTTCGACCGTGGGCACGCCGCAGGGTGGAGCCGGAAACGCGCTCCTCGCGGGACGAGGGCTCTACTCCGGCACCGTCTCGCCGACGCTGGTGTCTCTTGGAGGCTCGGTGCGTCTGGGATCAGGTCATGAACGTTACAACCGCCTGGCCCCGGATGCGCGAGGAGGGTTGCTTCCCGAGGAAGAGGGACCGCCCGTCGCCACCGACGGTGAAGATCCGCCGGGCCGCTGGCTGCTCTCCGCGCAGCTCGATCTCATTCTTCCGGTGAACAACGCGACCGGCTTGGCGACCTTCGTGCAACCCCTGCCCGACCGGCAGGTGGTGGCGACCCGCTTCGCATTGCTTCCTCGGATTGGCGCGGAGCACGAGACCGCGCTGCGTCGGCTGCGAAACCGGTTGGGGTTCTACCTGGAGCCCTCTGCCTTCCTGGGAGGTCGCCCGCGGCCGCACGTCACGGGCGGCGCTCAGCTCTACGTCCTGGAGCTCATCTGGCGCTGGTCAGTGTCGGCCTCGTTCGATCTCGCGCGCGACTACTACAACTTCGGCCTCTCGCTCGGCTTCTGGAACTGAATCGGGGGGCGCCGAGGCGATATGAGCGATCAACCCCGCTCCAAATTTGATCAGAACGGGGAGAGCACCCGCGTCCGATCGGTCCAGCTCACATCGCGAGTTGGAAACTGGGGTTGTCTGCCGGTAGCCCACTCGGGGCAGCACCTGCTCGCAGTGGGTTCTCCCTACGAACAGTCCGGGATCGACACCGGACTCTCGAGCCGGTACTTACCCTCTACCCCCGGCTGGGAGGGGCGCTTCCGGGTGAACGAGGCACCCTCCTCGAGCAGCTTCCAGGAGTCGCCCAACGATGAGTCCGTGCAGGTACGGGTGCCCGCGTTGCAGGAGAGGGTCCGCGTCCCTTGCGTCTTGCGGCAGCCCTTCGCCTTGTCAAATTCGCTGAGAACGATCTTCTGCCCGCCGGGGACGTTGATGTGCAGGTGCCGCTCGGGGCCGCTGACCTTCTCATTCCGGACGTAAACGCCGGGCAGAACGATGGGGAGCGAGAAGCTGAAAGAATTCACACACGTCCCATTGTGGCAGACGCTCTCGCTTCCGCAGGCGGTGCCGTTGGGCAGCGGGTGCGTGGGCACGCAGGCGAAGCGCCCTGGCTCACACGAGTTGATCACGCCCGCGTAACAAACCTTGGACGGGGTGCAGAGGGTGCCTACCTGGCACTGAGGCGACTCGACCGCGTTCACCCACTTGGTCACGGAGGCCTTGGCGGAAGCGTCGCGCTGGTACTCGGCGAAGAGCAGCTCCGGCTGCGGCATGTACGGCATGCCCGGGAGGTGCTTGTCCTCTGCCGCGAGGTACAGACCGAGGAAAGAGTCTGTCCCTATGCGCGACGCCAGCGGTTGGAATTGGCCGTAGTCCGCCCAGTTCGCGCCGTTCGTCCGGTGGCAGGTCATGCAGTACGGGCTCACCAGCTGGGTCCAGATTTCTTTCTTCGCGAGCACCAACTGCGGCGTCTCGCCGATCTGCGCCTGCCACGAGGGCGGGAGGTGGAACGGGTCACGGATGTTGCGCTCGCGGGGTGGCGAGATCGTTTCGTACATCGCCTTCGCGTAGACGTTCTGGGCGCGCCGGGCGTGATCCAATCCGGCCGCAGAGCCTTCGTTCTCCGTGCGCAGCGCGGTGTTGGCGGAACGGATGCTCTGGTTGAGATCAAACCATTCTTGGCTTGGGTTGCTGCCAGGCAGCGCGTCCAGGATGGAGGGTTCGAACTCGCGGAAGATGGCGGAGAGATCCGCGCCGGTGTCATTCGGCTTGTACGTTCCGTTGTGGCAGACGATGCAGACGTGCGGGACGTACTTCTCACCTTCGCTGTCCAGGATCGCCAACGGGGAGAGCTTGCCTCCGGGGGCGAACACATAGAAGCGCGTGAAGCCCTCGCTACTGATGTTCATCGTCACGGTGCCGAGATCTGGCTTACCCGCCGCTTTGTCTCCCGGCTCCGTCCAGTTGCGCACCCGACACCCGCCGACGCCCCGACCGATGTAGCGGCTGCAGAGCATCTCCCGCCAGAAGCCGAGCTCCGTCGCGTTCCGGTAGAAGCCGCTGAACGTGGGCATCTGGCCGATGTGCTCGGAAGTCCATTCGTCCAGCGTGTACTGACCGACGACTGCTTTGGGGTCGATCGACGCGTAGTAGTCCAGCGCCTGCTGCTCGGAGCCTACTCCGTCGTGCACCAGGAACTTCGCGTCGCTCAGGTGCGCGACGCGCGTGCCCACCGACTCCTCTGACGAAGGTGTGGGGGTTTCACAGGCCGTCGCAAGGGCTACGAACAACAGCAGGGTCTCAAGGCTGATCTTGGGCATCGACCTATAGGACACGCGCCCAGAACACCGAGTGCAGAATAGTTCTCCTGCTTCTCGATGATTTCTTGCACACGCGGTTAGGCGGCCGTGTCTACCCGGCGTCGATCCACGCGAATGAACGAGAAAATCCATGCAACGAAGCAATGAGAAGAAGAGCGCCGGCCGTTTGGCTATGGCGCTGGGGCTAACTCTGCTCGCATCCGTCGGTTGTGGCGGAGTGGATCCCATGGCGGAGCTTTCGGAGCTGGGCCCCGAAGAGCACGCGCTCGATGGTGGAAGGCTCGACGCCAGAACGACGGACTCCGGCCAACCGGCTGGGGGAGACGCTGGCTTGCCCGACGCGGGACGCCCCGATGCCGGGACGGATGGGGGCAGTGATGCGGGATTCACAGCTCGGCCCGTCAGCCCCACCACCCTAACGGCGAAGCTCGCCGCCGCAGGCGTCGACCTCAACAACCCACCGGATTTGACCGCGCTCACTCCGGGCCAGCGACAAATCGTGATGACGACGTTCACCGCCGCCCTCGGCGTCGACTGCAGCTATTGCCACCTGCCCAACTTCGCGGATCCAACGCCGATGAAGAACATCAGCCGGCACATGTGGCGGGAGTTCGTGGTTGACCTGAAGCTCACGGGCGCAGGCGCGCTCTATTGCGACTCTTGTCACCACGGCTCCGCCCAGGTCCTGGACCGGACCAACGCACAAGCCACGAGCGCGTTCATGGCCACCGAATTTCTCGGCAAGCTCGCACGGCGGGACGCGACCGCCCACAGCTGCTCGACCTGTCATGGCAATCCCTTCGACCCGTCGTTCCTCGCGGCTTGGGCGGCACAGCCGTAGTCCTCCACCCGGCGCTTCCTCACGGGTCGAGCTGGGCCAACCCTGGTCAGGCGATCGCACTTTCCTGGGGACGATCGACTTCGACGACTTTCGAATGGACCAGACCCCTCTCGCGAGGCGGCTCTCCGTGGAGGTTTCGCCGATGGTGGCGTTGGGCGCGTGTACCGTCGTGACCCTCTCCCTGCGCGATTCTGTCTCGGGGGCGGTGGCCGCCGCGACTCGTATAGTAGACGATGAAATCAGGTCTGCGAGTGTCGGACCGGTTCGCTAGGGTGCCGCGCTTCGATGGACCTCTCGGGACTCTTCCCGCGTCATGCCTTCCTCGACCTGGAAACCACCGGGCTGGATCCGACGCGGGATGAGGTCATTGAGCTGGGCGTGCTCTTCGTCGACGACGGCGTCACCACGCGGCGGGTGTCGAAGCTCTTCCGTCCGTCTGCCCCACTGCCTCTGACGATCCAACGTCTCACCGGCATTCAGCAAGCCGCGCTCGACGAACAGCCGCCCTTCCGTTCTTACGTCGCGGAGCTGCAACAGTCGCTGCAGGACTACACCGTGGTCGCGCACAACGCGGCCTTCGAAGAGAGCTTTCTCGGCGAAGTGCTCTACGGCATCCAAGCGCCGGTGCTCGACTCCATGGAGCTGCTCCACTACCTGTATCCGGAGCTGGAGAGCCACGGGCTGGATTCCCTCGTGCGCTGGGCGAACGTGGCCGAGCGTGCCCAACACCGCGCGCTGCACGACTGCGAGGACACGCTGGCGGTCTTGCAGCACGCCTTCGAGCGGTGCATCCGCGAAGCACGTTCGTCGGACCTCGAAGACCTGCTGAAGACTTTCGGCGAGCCCGCGCGTGGTCCGCTGCCGGAGCTGTTGGCTGGTCTGATCGACGCCTGCCGCAGCCAGCGCGCGGAGCTGGAGCTCAAGAGCATCAGGTCGCAGTTCCTAGTGGGCGATCCCAAGCGACTGCGGCGCGGCTTCGCTCCCTCGCGGCCACTCGAAGAACCCGAAGCGGAGACACTTCTCCCGGTCGGCGATGCCGAGCTGACCGCGATTCTTGGACCGGGCGGTGCGCTGGAGCAGAACGTCGCGGGTTTTCGGAGCCGCCCACAGCAGCTGGATGTGGCGCGGCGCTTGGCGCGTACGCTGACGGAAGGGGGCACCCTCGCCGTCGAAGCTGGGACCGGCACTGGCAAGTCGCTCGCGTACCTGACGCCGTCCGTGCTCTTCGCGGTGAAGAACCAGCGCCGAGTCGGCATCGCCCCTCACACCAAGACGCTGCAGGACCAGTTGGTCGAGAAGGATCTACCGAAGCTGCACCAAGCCACGCAGGGCGCATTCTCGTACGCGGTCATCAAAGGGCAGACCAACTACGCGTGTCGACGACGAGCGCTGGATGCCACGGCGGTCGAGCCGGAGATGACCTACGCGGAGCGAGCACCGCGCGCGTACCTGCGAGCCTTCCTTAGACGCAGCACTGATGGAGACCTCGACCGCCTCTCCTACTGGTTCCGAGGAAAATTTCCGCAGCTCGCCGAGCTGACCTTGGCAGCTCGATCCGAGTCCGCCACCACCTTGGGCGATCGCTGCCCGCACTATCGGCGCTGCTTCTATTTCTCCGCCGTCGCTCAGGCGAAAGAGGCGGACGTGGTGGTGCTCAACCAGTCCCTCGCCCTCGCGTGGCCGGCGCGCTACCCGCACATCCATCACCTCGTCGTGGATGAGGCGCACGAGCTTGAAGACGTCATCAGCACGTCGCTCGCGGGCGAGCTTTCACTGCACACGTTCGCGCGGCTCTTCGAGCGGATTCAGGGCCGGGATGGGCGGCGCGGGCCACTGAGCGAGCTCAAGCGGGTGCACGGCGCAACCGTGGGTCAAGGACGGGCGCTGATCAATGAGCTGAGCGGTTGCCTCTCCACGGCTCGGGCAGACGTGGCGGGACTGGGAGAGGCGGTTCAGGCGTTCTGCAGCGCGCGCAACCTTCGCCGAGAAACCGTCGCCCTCCCGGACGAGGCGAATCCTCTGGACGGACAGACCGCGGAGGGCTCGCAGGAGACGGACGCTCGCCCGCGCGCGTCGTATGCGCGCGAGCGACGGGTGACCGGCGAGCTTCGAGAGACCCCCGAATGGAAGCGGGTCCACGTGGCTCTCGACGTTTTGAAAGAGGAACTGGAGACGCTCACCAAGCTTCTCTCCACCGAGTTAGAGAACGCGTTTCCAGATCTGAGTCACTCTCACCTGGGGTTGTCGCGGGATTTGGCCGGTGCGATGAACGAGGTAGCGGACCGAGTAGGACTGATTCGAGAGCTGGGCGACGCTCCGTCTGCGGCCCGTTGTTATTCGGCGGTGGCGAAGAGCGGCTACTGGCACCTCACGTCACAACCCATCGACGCGGGGAACGTTTTCGCGAGCGAGCTGGCGGACCGGATGCGGTCGCTCGTTCTCACCTCCGCGACGCTGACCACGGGCGCGTCGCGGCCTTGGGTTCTGCAGCGTCTGGGACTGCACCGTCGCGCGGACGAAGCCCCCACCCCGCTGCTGCGGGCAGCGAGCCCCTTCGATCTCAAGTCGCAAGCGCTGGTCATCCTGGTGACCGACGCGCCGGACGCCAATGACGCTGCGTTTCTGGGTTGGGCCAGCCAGCGCATCAGCGGTCTGGCCAAGTTCATGAACGGGCGCGTGCTGGGTCTGTTCGCGTCATCGCATCGACTGGCAGAGATTGGCGAGCGCGTGCGCGCGAAGCTGGAGCCTTTGAACATCGAGGTGCTGCAACAGGCACGTGGGAACGGCCGAAGTCTGGCGGCGCGACAGGAAGCCGACAACGCATCGGTGCTGCTGGGAACCAAGAGCTTCTGGCAGGGCGTGGACATCCGCGGCAACGGCGTGGCCTGCGTGTTCATCGACAAGCTGCCCATTGAGCCGCACACCCGTCCGCTCGTTGAAGCGCGGGAAGAGCGCATCGAAGGAAGCTCTCACAGCGCCAGCGGCTTCATGCAGTACCGACTGCCCAAGGCACTCATTCTGTTGCGCCAGGGCGTGGGACGGCTGGTGCGCTCGACCGAAGATCGCGGGGTCGTGATCATCGCGGATCCCGGTGCCGCGACGTACCGCTCGGAGGTGCTCGCCGCGCTCGAGGGGTATCGCGTGGAGGTCTTGCCCTGGGCCAAGGCACGGCTCCGCATCTTCGACACGCTGCGCGGAATGCGGCTCCACGCAATGGCTGCCTCGCCCAGGAAAACAGGCCCTCGGCAGCGAGCAGTCACGCCGTCACCGCGGGAGTGACCGCGCTGACGCCGGACTTCTCCTCTTCGATTTCGATGACCCGCCACTGGTCGCTGCAGTCCTCCGTCACGCTTCAACTCCGTCGCCCAACGCTTGTAGGGCGCGGTCAGCTCAGTCGGCGCCTCATGGCGACTTCAAGCGTCCTGAGATCCGCGACCGCCTCCTTCGAGGCCCCCGCCCTCTCTGCCCGCTCGATCGCCTGCACCAGCTGCTGGATCTCCTCCGTCTGCCCTTCGCGCAGCGAAATGATCATCCGCGTGAACTCTTCGAACATGTCCTTGAGCTCATCACCCGGACGCAGACCAATCGTGGGCAGATGCCACTTCCCCGCCGCGACCTCCTGAGCCATCCGCTTCATGCGAAAGAGCGGGCCAACAATCTTGTGCGTGGTGACAATCGTGGCCAGGCCAATGAACACCACGAAACCAAGCATCCCCAAGATCAGCGCGAAGAACGTGACCTGCTGTCGCCGAACCAGGTCCGCCTTCTGGGCGACGATGGCCGCGTGCTCGCGCTCATACTCCTCATCAATCGCCTTGGACTTGGCCGTCAGCTCCTTCTCGAACGCCGCGTCGTCGAACTTCTCCAAGAGCTGATTGTTAAGCGTCGCGCGCCCAAGATCCTTGCTCGTCTCCGCCGCGCGAGACCTCGCCTCTACCGCGAGCTCCGTCTCGGCAAACAGCGTCTGCGTCGTCCGCCACAAGAACACGCCCAGCAGGCCGGCGACCACCACGGTGACCCCGACAATGTAGAGCGTGAACTTGAGCTGAAACCGCGCGTCGAGCAGGTAGTTGCGGACGCTTCGCTTCTTCCGATCCGCGGCCGTAACAGCCGGCGTCTGAACAGTAGGGGTCATGCTCATGAGCTCCAATCGAACGTATCGGCGGCGTCTTCAATCGCCTTCGGTGCCAGCGCCCGAATCAGATCTTCGGGCTGGGCGCCGGAAGCCTTGACCGAAACCTGGCCCTGCAGCGCCTGATCGGGATAGGTCCAACACAGGATGTTCATTCTCAAACCACCCGAAGGCGTCTCGTCGATCTCCACTTTGAGTGCGTAGCCCTTCAGGTTCTTCCCACGAATCACCGAACGCGCGGTGTTCTTGGACTCATCCGGGGGGGCGAAAACAGTCCCCATGGTGGCTAACTTCGCGCGCAGTCTCTCCTCAGCCAGCTTTCCCAGATCCGGCGCCAGCTTGTTGCTCTTGAGCAGGACCGGAAGGATCGCGATGTACAGCTCCGGCCGCCTGCCGAACCCTGACAACGCCTTGGCGATGGCCGCCTTCACATTGTCGTTGGGATCGTTCTGGTGCGCTTTCAGGCAAGGCTGGGCTTTGGCGTCTCCCAATTCACCCAGCGCCTTGGCCGACGCGCTCCGCACAATGTCGCTGGAGTCGTTGAGCGCATTGCAGAGAGGAGGAATCGACGCCGGGTCCTGGGTCGCGGACAACATCAGCGCGGACTGCGCGCGAAGACGGGGATCGTTCGCCTTCTCCAGTTGACGCACGAGGTACGTCATCCGGCCGTCCGCGAGGGCGGCCTGCGACGTGAACACGCTGACGAGGAGACCCGCGAGCAGAACCCGCATGAGAGCCCGCCAATGATACTGCGCCCCCAACCCTCGTATAGGGAGACACTGGACCCACCGTTTGCCCTGCAGCGAACGCCCACCTGGGCGTACTTTTCGACCGAATTCACCCTCCTCTCCTGTGGCATAACCCCTCGTCATGTCTGAAGCGCTCACCGCAGCCCAGCTCCGCGAAGCATTCCTGTCCTTCTTCGAGGAGCGCGGCCACCGCCGAATCCCCTCTGCCTCTCTGGTCCCGACGAACGACCCGACGTTGCTCTTCACCAACGCCGGCATGGTCCCGTTCAAGGACGTCTTCACCGGACGGGAGAAGCGCGACTACACCCGCGCCACCAGCTCTCAAAAATGCGTCCGCGCCGGCGGGAAGCACAACGACTTGGACAACGTGGGCTTCACCGCGCGCCACCACACGCTCTTCGAGATGTTGGGCAACTTCTCCTTCGGCGACTACTTCAAGGCGGACGCGATCGCCTTCGCGTGGGAGTTCGTCACCAAGACGCTCTCGATCGACATCCAACGTTTGGCGGTGACGGTCTTTAACGGCGAGAAAGGAATCCCCTGGGACGAGGAAGCGCATGGGCTGTGGGCAAAGCAGGGCGTCGCAGCCAGCCGAATTTTGAAGCTCGGGTACAAGGACAACTTCTGGGCGATGGGCGACACCGGTCCGTGTGGGCCGTGCTCAGAGATCCACTACCACCAGGGCGACGAGCTCCCCTGCGCTGAAGACGCGGCGGGGCGGAAATGCCTGGGCGTGGCGTGCGACTGCGATCGCTGGTTGGAGATCTGGAACCTGGTGTTCATGCAGTTCGAGCGGAGGGAGAAAGACGCGCCGCTCATCCCGCTCCCCAAGCCGTCCATCGACACCGGCGCCGGACTGGAGCGCGTGGCGTCCGTCGTTCAAGGCAAACGCTCCAACTACGACACGGATCTCTTTCAAGCGATTTTGAGTCGGGTCGCGGAGCTGGCGAAGAAGACCTACGGCAGAGGCAACGAAGACGACGCGTCAATGCGCGTGATCGCAGATCACTCGCGAGCGGCGGCGTTCCTCATTGCGGACGGCGTCCTGCCGTCGAACGAAGGCCGAGGCTACGTGCTCCGCCGCATCATGCGCAGAGCGATCCGGCACGGCTCGCGCTTGGGGCTCAACGACGTCTTCTTCTGCAAGAGCGTGGATCGGGTCATCGAGCTGATGTCGAACCCCTATCGCGAGCTCACCGACAACCGCACGTTCA
Source organism: Myxococcaceae bacterium (assembly GCA_052386435.1). Lineage (GTDB taxonomy): Bacteria > Myxococcota > Myxococcia > Myxococcales > Myxococcaceae > JBQTKE01. The sequence goes on along the minus strand of JBQTKE010000551.1, from coordinate 602 downwards.
TCCTCGAGGCGACGCGGCACGAAGAAGAATCATTCCGGCGCACGCTGGACCGCGGTCTCAAAATGATCGACGAGGAGATCGCGGGGCTGAAGAAGGCCGGTGCGAAGGTCCTCACCGGCGACGCGGTCTTCTTCCTCCACGACACGCACGGATTCCCGTGGGACCTGACGCAGATCATCGCCAAGGAGCGCGGCTTCGACATTGATCAACCCGGCTACGAAGCGCGGATGGAGAAGCAGCGGCAGCAAGGCGACTTCGAAAACACCAGCCAGAAGGCGGTGGGCGACGCGTACTTGAAGCTGGCGGCGAAGCTGAAAGAGACCGGGTTCCTGGGCTACGACGGCGAAGGCCACGATGGCGAGGGCACGCTCACGGCGATCCTCAAGAATGGCGTGGACGTTCCCAAGGCGAACACGGGCGAAGAGGTGGAGCTGTTCTTCGATCAATCACCCTTCTACGGCGAGTCCGGCGGCCAGATTGGCGACACCGGTCGTGCGGTGGGAAGCGGCGGCAAGGTGGTGGCGCAGATTCTGGATGCGCAGAAACCAGTCCCGACGCTGGTCGCGCACAAAGCGAAGATCACCCAGGGAACACTCGCCGAC
>JBQTKE010000550.1:0-23554 GCA_052386435.1 Myxococcaceae bacterium | reverse complement strand
CGAGAAGAAGAAGTAATATCCATCGTCGTTTCCGCTTTCCGACAGGAGGTGGGGCTGGCCGCGGGGTTCGCGTGCCGGCCCCGTTTCATTTGAGGAGTCTTCAGGATGAAGCTCAACTGCGGGCTGGGGAATCCCGGACGCGAATACGAAAACCACCGCCACAACATTGGCTTCCGTGTGGTGGAGGCGTTGGCGGGACGCGCTCGGGCGCAGCTCAATCAGGAGAAGTTCGAAGCCCAGGTCGGCCAGGGCACTTTCGGCGGCGAACGCGTGCTCTTCGTCTTGCCGCAGACCTTCATGAACCTCTCCGGCAAGTCGATGGCCGGGGCGGCGCGTTTCTACAAGATCGATCCAGCGAACATTCTGGTGATCCATGACGAGTTGGACCTCCCCTTCGGTCGCCTCCAGCTCAAAGCGGGCGGCGGCGCGGGCGGCCACAACGGGCTGCGCAGCATCGTCGAACACCTGGGCGAGGACGGCTTCGCGCGGCTGCGGTTTGGGGTGGGCAAGCCGGAAGGTCCAAACGCCAAGGAGCGGGTCTCCGGCCACGTCCTGTCCGGGTTCCGTGCCGAGGAGGAACAGACGTTAGGGCCGTTGATCGCCCGCGCCGCGGATGCCTCGCAAACCTGGGTCAAGGAGGGCCTGGCCAAGGCGATGAACCAGTACAACAAGCGCGCTTCAAGCCCGCCTTGACTTCACTCTCCCCTGCCCCGTAGAAGGCCCGCTCGTTCTTTTCCAGATTCCCCAAAGGGCCCGAAAAGGCTCGGTGGGCAAGGCGCGAGGCGACGGCGCGCGAAACCTTACCGTCCCCGGTGTTTTCAAAGCGCAACGCTTCGAAGCACCGTTCCCCGCTCCAAGCTGTGCTTGGGGCACATCCCAGGGGGAGAAAACCCATGGCAGCAACGCAGGCCACGAAGCGACTTCGTGAGTACGAGACCATCTTTCTGGTGAAGCCGGACCTGACCGATGACAACGTCGACAAGGTCAAGGAGCGCGTGCGCGGCATTGTGAACCGCGAGGGCGGCAAGCTCCTGCGCTTCACCGTGTGGGGCAAGAAGCGGACGATGTACCCCATCGCCAAGGCGCCTCGGGCCATCTACGTGCACACCAGCTATCTGGGCCAGTCGGCGCTCGTCGCGGAGGTCGAGCGCAACCTGCGCAACTTCGACGAGGTCACCCGCTTCCTCTCCGTGAAGGTCACTGAAGAAGTGGACCCGGAGACCCGGCCCGTTCTGGAAGACGTCAAGATGGCAGGCGACGTCGACGAGACCCGGCCCCCTGAGCGTGAGGTTGCGGTCGGCGGCGGCTTCCGTCCGGACGTGGACGATGCCCCGGTCACCACTTTGGCGGACGAGGAAGCGGTCGAAGAAGTTTGACCTGCTCTCCCTTCAACAAAAACTTTTGAAAGATCTGAAGAGGACTTCATGAACGGATCAACGGACAAGGGTACGGGGGGCGCGCGCAGCTTTGGCGGCGCTTCCGGTGGTGGCGCGGGACGCAGCTTCGGCGGCGGCTCGGGTGGAGATCGCGGGGGCTTCGGCGGTGGCGATCGCGGCGGCTTCGGCGGTGGCGATCGCGGCGGTGACCGGGATCGCGGCGGCGGTGGAATGGACGACGACAAGCGCGGTGGACGCGGCGGCTTCGGCCGCAAGAAGGTCTGCCGGTTCTGCGCGGAGAAGAACGCGCACGTGGACTTCAAGGATCAGGCGACCCTGAAGTACTTCGTGACGGAGCGGGGCAAGATCATTCCGCGCCGCATCTCTGGCAATTGCGCTAAGCACCAGCGCCAAGTGGCGGTCGCGATCAAGCGCGCCCGTGGCATCGCGCTGATCCCCTACGTCGTCATGGTCGGCTAAGGCCAGCCGCTCGGAGCTACTACGATGCAAGTCATTCTGAGAGAAGACGTTTACAACCTCGGCAAGTCCGGGGAGCTGGTCACGGTGAAGGACGGCTTCGGCCGCAACTACCTCCTCCCGCGGAAGATCGCGGTATTGGCGAACGCGCAGAACGTTCGGCAGCTGGAGCACGAGAAGTCCGTGATCGAAGCGCGCAGCGCGAAGATGAAAGGCGCGGCGGAAGAGCAAGGCAAAAAACTCTCCGCGATCAGCGTCACCATCAAGCGCAAGGTCGGCGAGCAGAAGGCGGACGAGACCCAGCCCAAGCTGTACGGCTCGGTCACCCCGCTGGACGTGGCCGAAGGGATCGCGGCGCAGGGCGTGAAGGTGGATCGCCGTCACATCCACCTCCCTGAGCCCATCCGCTCGCTGGGCACGTACGATGTGGAGATTCGGCTGCACCGCGATGTGACCGCGAAGGTGAAGGTCAACGTCGTCGCCGGCTGATTTGAGCGTCAGCGTTCCTCAGTAGAATCACCAGGGCTGCTTGCCAGAGGATCTCGGCGAGCAGCCCTTTGCTTTTTCGCCAGGGTTTGTCCCTTGGAGCGCGCGAATGCAGAACCGGATGCATGAAGATCTCTCGGCGGAACGCGCGGTGCTGGGCTCCGTGCTAGCGGACAACACCGTCGTCGCCAACGTCGCGGAGCTCGTCCACCCGGAGGACTTCTCCAGCGCCGCGCACGGGCAGATCTTCGCGGCGATGCTGCAGCTGGATTCCACCTCGCGCACGGTGGATCACCTCACCATCGCGGAGGAGCTGAAGACCCGCGGGCAACTGGCGAGCGTGGGTGGTCCGGCCTACCTGATGGGGTTGGATCAGGTCGTCCCGCTGGCGTCCAACGCCACCGAGTACGCGAAGATCGTCAAGGACCAGGCGCTGCGGCGCCGGCTGGCGGGCGTGGGGCGGGAGATCACCGAGCTGGCCAGCAGCGAGACGGGTCAGCTGGACGTGCTGCTGGACGAGGCGGAGCGCAAGGTCTTCCTCCTGGCGGAGAAGAAGCGCGAAGGTGATCTGCGGCCGGTGCGTGAGCTGATGGAGCACACGCTGGATCTGCTCGACAAAATGAAGCTGTCGTCGAGCGGGATCACAGGTCTCTCCACCGGCTACGTGGACTTGGACCTGCAACTGACCGGCCTGCACGCCGGTGAGTTGATCATCCTCGCGGCTCGACCGGGTATCGGTAAGACCTCGCTGGCGATGAACATCGCCATGCACGCGGCGCTCAAAGAAGAGCGCGCGGTGGGCATCTTTTCTCTCGAAATGCCCGCGGATCAGCTGTTGATGCGTCTGCTCGCCTCCGCGGCGCGGGTGGACATGAAGAAGCTGCGCGGAGGCCGGTTGACCCCGCATGACGAGGAGAAGTTTCAGGAGGTCGCGGGTTCACTCTTCAATGCGCCCCTCTACATTGACGACAGCGGTTCCCTCTCTCCCTTCGATCTGCGCGCGAAGGCACGGCGGCTCAAGCAGAAGGATCCGCGGCTGGGGTTACTCGTGATCGACTATCTCCAGCTGATGCATCAGAAGGGGCGCGTGGAGAGCCGACAGCTCGAAGTCTCCGAGATCTCGCGCTCACTGAAGGCGCTGGCGAAAGAGCTCGGCGTGCCGATCATCGCGCTCAGTCAGCTCAGCCGAAACGTGGAAGAGCGCAAAGACGGCAAACCCATGCTCTCTGACTTGCGTGAATCCGGCGCGATCGAACAGGACGCAGACGTGGTGATGTTCATCCACCGTGAACAGCAACAGCAAGACGGAGAGCAGCCCGCCCCTGGACAATCCCGCGGTGCGGAGCCGGTGGAGCTGATTGTCGCCAAACAACGTAACGGCCCCATTGGCTCCATCGATCTCATCTTCCTGGCAGAGTTCACCCGGTTCGAGAGTCGAGCCCGCGGGGAATGGCAATGAAAGCCATCGCGAATCCAGTCGGCGAGCGCACGCAGCTGCTCAGCCCGCAGGGTGATCCGCGATCTTCGCGACTCCTACGCGGCCGGACTTCCAGCCCCCGGCCGCGCCCTGTCCCCTTCGCTGAGGCCCTGATCGCCTACCCAATACTCCCCACGCATGCGCACGTATTCTGATTGCACGTCGTCCCCTGCACGCACCCACCGCAGTCCGACTTGCACACGCACGAGCAGCTATTGGGATCCGCATTGAACTGAGGAGCACAATTCAGCGCGGCCGTGTTGCAGACGCAGCCACACACTCCGCCCGTGCTCTGGAACGTGAAGCCCACAGGGCACGTCGCGTTCTGCTGACAATCACAACCGCACGACGTCTGGTTGCAGGTCTGGTAGCCGGTGCACGTACCGCCGCAGTCCGGCGTGCAGACGACGGCGCAGACCGCCCGGTTCGTGTTGCAGAACTTGGTGGGAGGCGGAGGCGTGGGACTGCCGCAGTTCGAAGGACATTCGCAGATGTTCGTCTGCAGGTTGCAGGCAAGATTTCCCTGGCAGAAGTCCGCGGCGTTCGCGTCGTAATACATGTCATTCACGCAAGGCGGCGGGGTCCCGTTCGGGTTCGTCGTGGTATCGACCCAGTAGCGGTAGCTGACCGCGGCGGCCGTCGTCGAGGCAGACGGCCGGCACGCGCCGAAGAACGAGAGCGTTCCGTTCACGCCGTCAAAGTCGAACCCGTTCACACGGCTGCGCGGGAGATTGTCTTTGTTGCAAGACGCCGGCGTCTGCACCGCGTCCATTGCCACCTTCACGGAAGCGCCAATCGGCGGCTTGGCCATCCTGTGACCAGCCGCGGCGATGGTGGAGTTCACGATCGCGTTGATGGTCGTGGTGATCGAGGCAGACGTCGTGATGTCGCCGCGAATCCCGTTGGTCGCCGTGATCACCGCCGCGTGCTTCTGCGGGTTGTTCTGAGTCTCGTTGCAGTTCTGGCCGGCCGGGCAGATGATGCCGTGGACCGGGATCTTGGTGAGCACGTTGTTGGTGCGGGCGCCGCCGTTGGGCGCGGTTCCCACTGTGAGCACGTTGCCCGGTGTATTGAACCAAGTTGAGTAATTGGCGGCGGTGCCATTGCCTCCGGACTGGTCGTCCGCGTCGCCCAGGAGAATCACCACCACGGTGGCGCCTTGGCGCACCTTGTTGGCCTGTTCAGCCACAGTGCCAGGGGAGAGATCTGCGATCGCCTTGGTGCCGGAGTTAAGCAACTGCTCCGTCCCGTTGCCGCAGATGCCGACCCAACCGGTCGGGGTGCCCACGCATTCCGTGGTCTCGCCGGAGGCACCACACTGGCTGTTGACGTTGGTGCAGGCAGGGTTGCTGGTCAGCCAGGACTGGAAGGTGGAGGTGCTGCGGGTGAACGTGCGCTGCAACCCATTCACGGATCCAGAGTTCGGCCCGCCGTTGTTGATCGCATAGGCCGACGTGACCAGGGCGATGCGCCAGTCGAGGGACGAGTTGTTGAGGCTGTTCACCATCGCGGTCGCCGAGTTGGCCAAGGCGTTCTGGTAGGTTTTCATGGAGCAGCTGTCGTCCACCACGAAGAGGAAGTCGACCTGACCGCTGGTGGGGGCGAAGGTCTCGCACTGCACTGCGTTCGCATCGCCGAACTGAGCGAGCGCGGAGCCGCCGGCCACGTCACCCACTGTGAAGATGCCGGGCTCCACATAATTGGCGCTCGCGGTGAGCGCGATCAACACCACCACGCTGGTCGCGGAGCGGTGCACATACTCCGCCTGGAGCTTGAACGGACCGGTGACCGCGGCTGATCCCGCGAGCGCACCCGCGCCACCGCCGACCAGCGCATTGGCGATCGCGTTGGCGTGTGCCTTCAGGTCGACCGAGCCCGCCTGGTCATACGAGGCCTGCACGGCCGGGAAGCCGTCCCAGGTGGTGAAGGTCTGGGTCAGCGGGTTGGTCAGCAGCCCGACGTTGTTCAACGACGTTCGCAGAGCGGCTTCGTCCGCGGTAGGCGTCGTCGATCCGCCGGGCGCGGCTTGCTTGTACAGCACGAACGCGACCTTGTTGGTAGGCGCCGCGGGATCCACGCCGTAGCCAATGAGCCCACGCACGGTGCCGCCCACGGTCATCTGCGCGATCTCCGTGAAGTGCGGAGGCACCGCGATCTGAATGTCGGGGGTGCCTTCCGATCTGAAGGTTACGTTGCGCACGGTGTCCGCGGTGCAGACTCGGCCTGCGGGCGCAATCCCGCCGTCCGCGGTCATCACGTCCGCCGCGCTCTTCGGGTTGAGCTCGCCCGGATCCACCCTGCCGTTCTGGTTGGTGTCTTCCGCGCCGTCCGCGATGCCGTCGTTGTCAGAATCGGAATCCGTCGCATCCGTCGTCGTCGCGGGATCAGCGTCGGCGATGAAGTCGGTGCAGCCGGCCGCGTCGGGGTTCACGGTCACGCCGCGCTCGACGCCGTCGCGAACGCCGTCGCCGTCCGTGTCGCGCACGCGCGGGTTCGTCTCGGTCCCGTTCACAGCGGCGTTGGCGTTCTGGTCCTCGCCCTTCGTCATCCCGTTGTCAGGGCCGTCAATCAGGCCGTCACAATCCGTGTCCTTGCGCCGCGGATTGGTCTCTCCCACTTCGAGGACACCGTTCTTGTTCGTGTCTTCAAGGCCGTCTTCCAGACCGTCAGCGTCGGAGTCTTTGACGTTCGGATTGGTACCGGTGCTGTTTTCAATGACGTTCGGGATCCCGTCCATGTCGGTGTCGAGCATCTGGGCCGCGCCGCAGTCGGTGCCGAGCTTGGGGTTGGTCTCGCCCGGATCGAGGACGCCGTTGTAGTTGAGGTCTTCCAGGCCGTCTTTACACGTATCGCCGTCGTGGTCCGGGTTGAGCGGGTCGGTCATCGTGGTGTTCTTCTCAATGCCGTCGCTGATCAAGTCGTTGTCTGTGTCTTTGAGCCGAGGATCCGTCTCGCCGGAGTCCTTGACGCCGTTGTGGTTGACGTCCTCCGCGCCATCCTTGAGCTGGTCGCCATCGCTGTCAGGGTTCGCCGGGTCCGTCTCGCCGGTATCGCGCACGCCGTTCCGGCTCGCGTCTTCCAGACCGTCCGAAATGCTGTCCGCGTCAGAGTCCGCGTCGGTGGGAATCGTCCTGGTCGCGGAGTCCGCGTCTCCCATAAAGTTGCAGGTCGTGTTGACCGACGTGGTGCGGCCGAGCTCCACGCCGTCCTTGATGCCGTCGCCGTCCGTGTCCGACACGCCCGGAAGCGTCTTGCGGCCACCCGCGTACACCGCGACGTATTCCTCCTGGTCGGTCAGACCGTCGCAGTCGCTGTCCTTCGCGCCATTGGCAGGATCGAACGGATCGGTCGGGACCACCACCGTGCCGCCATCGGTGCCCGCGTCATCACCACCGTCGGAGCCGCCGCCGCTGGGGCCGCCGTCCGTGTCGGTGTTGGTTCCAGAGTCCTGGTCCTGGTTGTCAGGCGGAGTGCCGCCACAGTTACACGCGGAGAGGGACGCCGCGAACGCGAGCGACGACAGGACCAGCCACTTTCGAAGAAACATTCAAACCCCGGGATCGGCCGAACGAGAGTTGCGCCCGAGTATAGCGATGAACCGGGTGACGACATCTTTCGCCCGGCGCGTCGCCGAGAGCAGATCCGCGCCCAATGCGAGCTGTGCTGCGACCGCGGAGCTGAAGCGACATCCCGTGCCGCGCTGCGCAGGAGTCCGTGTGAGCCGACGTCCGCGCAACACCCATACCTTCGTTTCACCCGCCACCGCCACGAAATCCGAGGGCCTGCCTTCCAGATGTCCGCCCTTCAGAAGCACGGCACCGAAACCTTTCGCGAGAAGGTCTCGCGCCGCGGCCGCCGCTTCGGCTTCTGTCGACGGTGCGAGTCGCCCTAACAACCAGCCGGCCTCGAGGGAGTTGGGCGTGAGGATGACATGTGCGTCAGCGAACGAAAGGTAGTACCGAGGCGACAGTGACGAGAGCTGACCACCCGTCGAGCTGCGAATGACAGGGTCGACGACCCAAGGCACGTTCCGAGGCAACGTCGACGAGAGCGCGTTCAGCACGCGCGCGTTCGGAACCAGGCCGATCTTCACCGCGTGGACGCCGTCCTCGACCGACACGCGGACCTGAGCGGCGACAGTCTCCGCGCGCACCGGCTCCACGCGAAACACCTTTTCCCCCTGCGCGGTGAGCGCCGTCGCCACGCCCGCGAAGCGCACGCCAGCAACGCGAAGCGTTTCCACGTCGACCAAGAGCCCTGCTCGTGCGGAAGGCTCCAAGCCCGCGGCGACCAGCACCGTCGGCCTCTGCGCGGTGAAGGCGCCCGGCTTTACACTCATGCCACTTGGCGAGGCACGAGTGGCGTGCGTGTAAAGTCCGGCACCTTGCAACTCCTCTACCGCCGCTGGTCTCGCGCCCGGTGCACGAAAGCTTTGTACAACCCGAGGTGCGAAGGAACAGCCTGAAGCAACATCTCCGGATTCCACTGCACGCCGACCACGAACGGATAGCCGGTGGCCTCAATCGCTTCGACCACACCGTCCGGCGAAAGCGCGCTCACCACCACGTTCTTCCCCGCCGCTTTCACGGCCTGACGATGCACGGAGTTCACCATCAGTTGCCCGCGCCCAATATGCTCGGCGAGCTGCGTCCCCTCCTTCACCTCGACGGGATGGTGCGGCTGGTTGGGGGCGTGCTGCTGATTGTGCTCCTTGACGTTCGCGATCTCTTTCTGAATGTCTTGGTAGAGCGTCCCACCGAGCAGAACGTTGAGCAGTTGCATCCCGCCGCACACGCCCAGAATCGGCAGCTGCCGAGAGAGCGCCGCTTGCATCAACGTCGTCTCAAATCCAGAGCGCCCCTGCTTGAGCGGCCCCACTGCCTCGCCTGAGGTTTCAGGTGGCAGCTCCAGCTCCGCCCCTAGAATCAGCACACCGCTGACGCGATCCAGGTACGCGTCGATCACCGCGCGCTCTTCGGTCGCGGGGAGCAGAAACGGTAGACCGCCCGCCTTGATGATCGCCTCAGCGGAGAGGGTCGAGCCGGACTTCCCTTCCGCAGCCGCATGACAAAGCCCCGGCGCGATCCCAATGCTGGGACGACGCGGAGGTGCGGAACCGTGCTGAGGGCGCTGGTGGTGGGGGCGCATGACGTCAGTCGGCTCGGAAGGCTTCGGAGAGAGCGCGCGCCCGCTGTTCCACTTCGTCCTGACCACGACCGATGAGCTCAGAGACCACCGCCGCACCATGGACGCCGGTCGCCGCGACATCCTTGATGTTCGACAAGCCGATGCCGGAGATGGCCACCACCGGGAGCGACGTCTCCTGAACCAGAGTCCGCAGCCCATCCAGCCCCAGCGGCGGGTGCGAGAGCATCTTGGTCGACGTGGGAAAAACCGGCCCGACCCCCACGTAGCTCGCGCCCTCTTCCTGCGCCTTCGCCGCGGACTTGGCGTCACGCACCGTGGCGCCGATGATCGCGTTGGGTCCCAGCTTCTTGCGCGCATCTTCGACCGAGAGGTCCTCCTCGCCCAGATGCACCCCGTGGGCGCCCGCCATCAGCGCAAAGTCCACCCGATCGTTGACGAGGAGCACGCAGCCAGCCGCCTTGCACTTGGCCGCTATCGCCGTGGCAGCGGCCAGCCCTTCCCGGACGGGAGTTCGCTTCATCCGCAGCTGCATCACGCGAACGCCCCCGCGCAGCAGCGCTTCGGCCTTCCCTACCAACGGCCACTCCGGAGAAACGGTGTCGTCGCAAACCGCGTAGAGCCCTCTGGGAATCATGCTGTTTCGAAACCTCCGCCTCGGGTTGACACCACACCGCTCTGCTATAAGGTGCGCCGACTTTTGCCCACGCCCTTTTTCAAAAGATCTCAGGAGTTTGATGATGGCTGACAGCCTGGACCCGAAGAACCTCGACAAACGGACCTTGGCCCGTTTCGTCCGTACCGGCGTGGTGGATGAGAAGCTGCTGGAGAAGCACCTCAAGTCTCTGCCGGACCTCGCGGAGAAAGCCAGCGCCGTCGAAACAAAGATGGATGACGAGGACGGCCTCGACGACGCGTCTGACGCCGGCGACGAATGACCCGCGAAGCCCGTGGCGAAACCTTCGTGATGAAGGACACGCCCGGCAACGAACAGCCGGTGGAGTTCACGACCTTCCTCTTGGGTCTGGCTTCCACCGCGCTGATCCACATGGGTGAGTCACCCAACCCGGAGACCAGCCGATCCGAGCGGAACCTTCCGTTGGCCCGGCAGAGTTTGGATCTTCTCTCGCTCTTGAAGGACAAGACGCGCGGCAACCTGACCCGCGAGGAGGAGCGCGTCTTCGACGAGCTGCTCGCGGACCTGCGCCTTCGTTACGTCGAGGCGAGCAAACGGTGATCCCCCCCGTCGTCCTCACGCCCGGCACGCGCCGCATCACCCTCGCCGCGCTGATCGTCTCCTCGCTGGTGGGCATCAACGCCGCGACGAGCGCGCTGGGAATGACTCGCCTGTCGGAAGCGAGAGAAGAGACAAGGCTCGCCTTCTCCAACAACCCACTCCTGGCGCAGGTTGCGGAAGCGGAACTCGCGGCCCAGGACACCATGCGCAACTCCAGAGGACTGATCCTGTGGGGCTTGGCGGTCTCCTGCGCGCTCGGCTTCATCGCCGCGGGACGAATGATTCGGCCCGCCGGAGTGTCGCGGGAGAGCATGCGGCGGTTGGCCTCCCTTTCCTTTCTAGGGGCGGCCGTCTTCCGGACGCTGGATGGCGCGCAGATGACCGTCATTTCCAAAAAGATGACGGTCGCCATGGCCGCGTCGCTCGCCGAAGACCCACAGTTCAAGGGCGTGGTGCTTCCGCCGGAGCTGGCTTCGCTTCTGGGCGCGGCGACCGCCATCGGGATGACCGTCGTCTTCGCCGGCGGCTTCGCGCTGCTCTCCCAGTTCTACCGTTCGGAGCGCGTGAGGGCGCAAACCGTCGCGCTCGATCAACGTGAAACGCAATAGCGAGTCTTCGCTCTGTTGGCTACGGCCGAACCGGCAGGCCTTGCTGAAGCAGCGCATCCAGGGTGAGGTTCGGTTCCGTTCCGTCGAGGCTTAAGAGCAGACTCGTCGTCCGCGGCAGCCGGATGATCTCTTCCCGCGCGACGCCATACACCTTGGCCAGATGGCCCAGCGGCCACTTCGACTTCATGCGCTCGAAAGAGACCTCGTCCAGGTCGTCGTCATCGTCTTGGGTTAACGCATCCGCATACCGCATTCGCTCCCCGCCGACCTTTTGCCCCCCGCCGTACGTCGTGACCTGCTCCAGCTCATCCGGGTCAAACACGTACGCATGGACCGTGACGTTGTAGAGCTTGGACAGCACCTTGGGCAGCGTGTGGTGTGTCTCGTACCACCGGGCCCCGCGCCGGCCGTAGGTGAACGGGGCATCATAAGCCAACCGCGCAACCTTGCGATTTGGCAGGACGGAGATGCAGAGCGAACAGTCGTCAAAGCCCTCGCCGTCCGCGGGGAGCGCCTCCCGAGCAAGCTGGACCAGGTCACCCGCGTCGAACTCCTCGAGCCGACACAGGTATCCGCCGTGTGGTTCCACCGGAGTGCCCCCCATGCGCGGCCGTATACCTTTCGGCCCGGTCTCAAAACAACCCTTCTCCGCGCCACTTTTTAGTACCCGTGACGCGACGCGTGGGGGCTCCTTGCCAAGGGTGAACCGACCCTTAGTTTGAGGGCCATGCGATTCGACAAATTTACCGTGAAGGCCCAAGAGGCCATTCAAGAGGGTCAAACACTCGCGCGGCGCGCGGGAAACCCCAACTACGAACCGGAGCACCTGCTCCAGGCCCTCTTCACCCAAGACGACGGCTTGGTGGAACCGGTGCTGCGAAAAATCGGCGCCGACGTGAACCTGCTGGGCGGGCGCGTTGAAGAGGCGTTGAAGAAACAGCCGCAGGTGGCGGGCGCGGAGGGTGGCTCGTTGAGCAGCCGCCTGTTGAAGGTCTTCGACAAGGCCGAGGAAGAAGCGAAGGCGTTAAAGGACGAGTACGTCTCCTCTGAGCACGTGCTGCTCGCGCTGGTTCAGGACAAAGGCACTGCGGGCGAGCTGCTGCGCGCCAGTGGCGTGAGTCGCGACCGCGTGCTCGGCGTGCTCAAAGAAGTGCGCACCGGCCCCGTCACCAGTCAGGAGGCGGAGGCGACGTACAGGGCGCTGGAAAAATACGGACGCGATCTCACCGCGGCGGCGAAGTCCGGGAAACTCGATCCCGTGATTGGCCGCGACGAAGAAATCCGCCGCGTGATTCAGGTGCTCTCGCGCCGCACCAAGAACAACCCCGTGCTCATCGGCGATCCCGGCGTGGGCAAGACGGCGATAGTCGAAGGCCTGGCCCGCCGAGTGATCGACGGAGATGTCCCTGAAGGCCTCAAGAACAAGCGCCTGGTCGTGCTGGATCTGGGCGCGATGGTCGCCGGTGCGAAGTACCGCGGCGAATTCGAAGAGCGGCTCAAAGCCGTGCTCAAGGAGGTCTCATCCGCAAACGGAGAGATCATTCTCTTCATCGATGAGCTCCACACGCTGGTCGGTGCGGGCAAAGCCGAAGGGGCGATGGACGCGGGCAACATGCTCAAGCCGGCGCTCGCGCGTGGCGAGCTCCACTGCATTGGCGCGACCACCCTCGACGAGTACCGCAAGCACATCGAGAAGGACGCCGCGCTGGAACGACGCTTCCAACCCGTGCTCGTGGGCGAGCCGACCGTGCATGACACCATCAGCATCCTGCGCGGGCTCAAGGAGAAGTATGAAGTGCACCACGGCGTGCGCATTCAGGACACCGCGCTCGTCGCGGCCGCCACCCTCTCCCACCGCTACATCGCGGACCGGTTCCTGCCGGACAAGGCGATCGATCTCGTCGACGAAGCCTGCTCGCGGCTGCGCATTGAGATGGACTCGATGCCCACCGAGCTGGACGACATCCGCCGGAAGATCACTCAGCTGGAGATCGAACGCGAAGGGCTCAAGAAGGAGACGGACCCGCACTCACGTGAGCGGCTGGGGTTCATCGAGAAGGAGGTGGCCGGGCTCTCCGAGAACTTCTCTGGACTCAAAGCGCACTGGGATCTCGAGAAGGCGGCGATCGCTCAAGTGCGAACGCTGAAGGAGAAGCTGGAGAAGGCGCGCATCGATCAGAGCGCCGCGGAGCGCGGCGGCGAACTCAACCGCGCCGCGGAGCTCAAGTACGGCGTGGTGCCTCAGATCGAGAAGGAGATCGAAGGGCAGAACAAGAAGCTCACCGAGCTCCAGAAGAAGCACAGGTTCCTCAAGGAAGAGGTCGACTCCGAAGACATCGCGGAGGTCGTGGCGAAGTGGACGCACATCCCCGTGTCGCGCCTGATGGAGGGCGAAGTTCAGAAGCTCGTCAACATGGAAGAGCGGCTGGCGCTGCGGGTGATTGGCCAGAAGGACGCAATCAGCGCAGTATCGAACGCCGTGCGCCGAGCACGCTCCGGGTTGCAGGATCCCAATCGACCCATCGGCTCGTTCATCTTCTTGGGCCCCACCGGTGTGGGAAAGACCGAGACCGCGAAGGCGCTCGCCGAGTTCCTGTTCGACGACGAGACCTCCATTGTTCGGATCGACATGTCCGAATACATGGAGAAGCACGCCGTGGCGCGGCTGATTGGCGCGCCTCCCGGCTACTTCGGCTACGACGAGGTCGTTCAGCTCACCGAAGCCGTTCGGCGACGTCCTTACTCCGTCATCCTCTTCGACGAGATCGAGAAAGCGCATCCCGACGTGTTCAACGTCCTGCTGCAGATTCTGGACGACGGCCGACTCACCGACAGCCATGGACGCACCGTCGACTTCAAGAACACCGTGCTGATCATGACCTCCAACATCGGCTCGCAGCTGATTCAAGAGGGCATGGCCGGGAAGAGCACGTTGGACGAGGGTACCAAGCACAGCGTGCTCGAAGCGCTGCGCCGCGAGTTCAGACCCGAATTCCTCAACCGCGTGGATGAGGTCGTCATCTTCGAATCCCTGCGCAAAGAGGACCTTCAGCACATCGTGGAGATCCAGCTCGGCAGAATGCGCAAGCTGCTCGCGGACAGGCGACTGGAGTTGGAGCTCACCCCCGCGGCGAAGACGTTCCTGGGAGAGCGCGGCTACGACCCCGTCTACGGGGCACGCCCGCTCAAGCGCGCCATCCAGAAGCTGCTGCAGGATCCCTTGGCGCTGCGCGTGCTCAAGGGTGACTTCGCGCCCGGCGACATCATCGTGGCGGATGCCGGGAAAGATGAGCTGCGCTTGACCAAGAAGGCCAAGGCGTAGCGCACCTCACTAGAAAAGTGAGCGGAGGCCGTTGAAGGCGGCCCTTCCCACCTGAACGGACGCTTCGACCGGCCTGACGATGAGGTCGAGTCCGTCCGAGAGTCTGCCCAGCTCAATTGTGTTACCCACGGGGTTGTTGGGGACAAAGTTCCGCTTCGCATCCTCCATCTTGTCCGGACGAATCGCCTCGTTGAGCGCACGTCGGGCGGCGGCCAGGTTACCGGCAGCGCGAGCGCGGTAGGTCTGCTGCCGCTTCGCGCGAGCAGCTGCCTGTTCGCAGCGCACGCCCGGGCTGCCGACGACCTTCTTGAAAAACGGGAGCGACATGTTCCTCCAGAGCGATTTCCTTCATTGTCGTGCGAGAAGTTCGAGACGTTTCGAGCGAGATTTGCAAACCCACTTCACTCGTCGTCCACAGCGTCCTCGGCCCTCGCGGGACGCGGATCAAAGAACACGTCCATCAGCGTGAGCCCGTGGGCCGGCGCGGTCATCCCCGCGAGGGTGCGGTCCTTGGTTGCGAGCACCTCGCGAAGCCACTCCACGCGCTGCTTCCCGCGACCCATGGCGACCAGACTCCCGGCGAGGTTGCGGACCATGTGCTTGAGAAACGCGGTGCCCTCAACCCAGAGCACGAGCTCCCCTGACTCGCCGCGCTCCCATTCCACTCGACGGAGCTCTCGAACTGCGTGTTTGGCCTGACAGTCCGCGGCGCGGAAGGCGGAGAAGTCATGGCGTCCGAGTAGCACCGGCGCGGCGCGCACCATCGCGTCGTAATCCAGTGGCTGGAAGATCTGCCAATGCGTCCGCCGTCGCGTGGGCGCCGCGTAGGTCAGGTTGCTGATCAGATAGCGGTAGCGCTTGCCGCTCGAGAGACGACGCGGATCAAAGTCAGGCGCGACTTCTTCCGCTCGAACCACGGCGAGGTCCGCGGGCAGCATGTTCGACAGTCCGACCGCATAGGCCTTGAGCGGTAGCGTGCGATCCGTGTCGAACACCGCAACTTGCGCCAACGCGTGCACGCCCGAGTCTGTCCTCGCCGCGCCTCGCACCGTGATGGGCGTGTCGAGCAGCCGCGACAGACTGTCCTCCAGCGTCTGCTGCACGGAGCGGCCGTTGGGCTGGATCTGCCAGCCGACGAAGTCGGTGCCGTCGTATTCGAGGGTGAGCTTGATGCGTGGCATGGGAGGCGGCCACTGCTACTTGTACTTGAGCCATGCCATCAAGACGTCGCGCACCAACATGTCCTCGGTGACGCCGTTGCGTTGCGCGACCTTCGCCAGCGCTTCCCGGTCCGCGGCGCCCAGCGGAATCCCGAGCAGGCTGCCGTCTCCCGCGGCCGCAGCAGAAGCGGGTGCTGCAGCCACGGCGGACAGGGTTCCCGAGGTGGGAATGGCCTGCGCTTCGGAGATCTGCTCGTCGCCAATCCCCTCCTGCGGAATGAGCACCTCTTCGGCCCCACTGCGAGGGGCGAGCATCGCCTTTTCCTGCTCCAGCTCGTCCGAGAAGAGCTGCTTGAGGAAATTGGAGAGGTGGATGTTGGAAGGCGTGAACTCGTACTGGGTCAGGAATTGATCCAGGTCGTACTGCATCTCCCACGCGGACTGGTACCGAAGGTCGCGGTCCTTCTCCAGCGCGCGCATCAGGATCGCTTCCACCGCGTCCGGGATGTCCGCCTTGAAATACGAAGGCGCGTAGATCTTTCCGTCAGTCACGCTCTTGAGAATTGCGACCTCCGACTCGCCCGTGAAGAGCTTGAAGCCGGTGAGCCATTCGTACAGCACCACGCCCAACGAAAAGATATCGCTGCGGCAGTCCAGCGGTTTGCCCAGGCACTGCTCCGGGCTCATGTACGAGAGCTTGCCTTTGATCTCTCCTGCCCGCGTGTGCTCCAGTTGGTTCGCGGCTTTCGCGATGCCGAAGTCCAGGATCTTCACCGTCCCGTCGAACGACACGAAGATATTCTCCGGCGTCACGTCGCGGTGAACGATGTGCAGCGGGTTGCCGTAGAGGTCGACCTTCTGGTGCGCGTAGTAGAGCCCTTCGCACACGGACGAGGCGATCTTCAGCGCGTAGACCATGGGGAACGGAATTCCCATGGCGTCCGCCTTGGGAATGATCCGCCGCATGTCGCGGCCGAAGATGTCTTCCATGGCGATGAAGTAGCTCTCGCCAATTTTCCCCAGGTCGTAGATTTGGACGATGTTCTGATGGTTGAGCTGCGCCGCCAGCTTGGCTTCGTTGAGGAACATCTTCACGAAGCTGGTCTGCTTGGACAGGTGCGGACGAATCCGCTTGATGACGATGACCTTCTCGAAACCTTCCAGCCCCGCCTGGCGCGCGAGGAAGATCTCCGCCATCCCTCCGACCGCGATGCGATCGAGGAGCGTGTATTTGCCGAAGCGAATCTCGCGCGGCTGGGCTGCTTGTTCAGCTGTGGCCATGACGTGGCGGTCACGATAGCCGCCGCGCCCAAGATCCGCGAAAGAATCAGATGCCTTCAGGGGGCCGGATTCCCAGCTCTCGCGCGAGAAGCGCGAGTTGAGTCCGGTTCTCTGAGCCCAGCTTCCGGTAGAGGCTGGACACGTGCGCCTTCACGGTCCGTTCGGAGATGCTCAGCAGCGTGGCGATCTTCAAGTTGTCCACGCCCCCTGCGACGTAGGACAGCACCTCGCGCTCGCGGTCGGAGAGGATTCCCAACGACGGCCCTCGAGATGAGGGAAGCGCGGGAGGCTGGGTGAACGGGTTCAAGTCCGCCGGCATCAGCCGTTCGCCCCGCGCCAACGCCTTCACCGCGGTGACGACCGAATCCGAGCCCGCGGTCGCCTTGTCCAAGTAGCCCGCGGCGCCCGCGCGGTAGCACTCCTCCACCATCCGCACGTCCCGATTCCCGGAAACGACCAGTGCCTGAACCTCCGGAAGTGAGCTGCGCAGCTGCTTCAGCACCGCGAGTCCGTCCATGCCGCCGCCGTCCGCCGCGCGCTTCAGGCCAAGATCAATCAACGCCACCATCGGGTGGTATGAGGCAACGCGACGGAGAAAGTCAATTGGGTCGGAATATCTGGCGACCACTGAAATGCCCGAGTGCTCTAGGACGTCCGCCAGACTCTCGCGCACCAACAATTCATCCTCGAGGATGGCGGCACGAATTTCAGTTGGCGCCGGCCCCTGATCCTGCATCTGCATGTTCTGCCCCCCCGGGTAGAAACATCTGAAGTTCGACAACGACCAGGGCATAGAGTTCAGGGAAAGCCCGGTCAAGCCCACAAGCGGGGAACGCCAGCTTAGGTCGACGCGTGGACAATTGACTGACCTGCGGCGGGGGTCAGGCCAGTCTCAATCGCGAGACTTTGAGCGGCGAGCCGGGGAAGTCGACCGTGGACGGCCCCAGGCTTTCAGTCTCCGTGGCGTTCCGACTCGCGAGCACCAAGCCCTTGGTCACCAAGCCTGAGAAGTCGCGGCTGCTCAGCTGAGCCAAGTTACAGCAGGTCAACAAAGTGCCACCCGGGCTAACCAGCGGCGCCGCGGCGGCAACCAACGAGGAATAGTGGGTCGCGGCCGAGAACACCTTCTTGTTCGCGGTTGAGAAGGACGGCGGGTCCAGGATCACCACGTCGAAGCGCTCGCCCTTCTTCTTAAAACGGCGCAGCCAGTCGAAGACATCGCCTGCGATGAAGTCGCGCGGATTCACGCTGTGCCCATTGAGCGTCGTGTTCTCGGCACCCCAGTCCAAGACGCGCCGCGAGAGGTCCAGGTTCACCGCACGCGCGGCGCCTCCAGACAGAGCGCACACCCCGAACGCGCAGGTATAGGCGAAGGTGTTGAGCACCGTTTTTCCCTGAACGTTGGCGCGCAGCCAAGCGCGAGGCTCGCGCATATCCAGGTAGAGACCCAACGACAGCCCCTGGCCCGGCCGAATTCGGTAGCGCTGACCGCCTTCCAGCACCACCAGCGAATCGACAGCCTCGCCCCGCTCCGGCGCCTCTGGAGCGAGGTCGTCCTTCCTGACCGTCGCGACGACGCGCGCTTCTTTCGGACGACGCTTCACGTACAGGGCGCGCGGCGCAACGACTTCCTCCACCGCGTCGAAGAGCGCCTGTTCGTTGGCAACGTCGTCATAAAAGCTGAGCGCGCAGACCCCGTCGAACCAGTCCAAGGTCCAGCCGCTCAGCCCGTCCGCCTCGCCATTGACCAACCGAAAGCACGTCGTGACGGGATCGTCGCGCAGCGGTTTGCGCCGGAGCACCGAGGCGCGCAGAAGCTGGAGCAGAGTCACGAAGCGACTTGCTCCTTCGCGTGAAGGCTTGCGCGAGCCCACAGAGAGTCAAGGATCTCCGCAGTTCGCGCCGCCAGCTCCAGCTCATCCGTGCCCAGGAGCTTTCCTTCGCGGACGACCACCCTCCCAGCGACCACGGTCCACGCCACCGGCGCCTGAGCCAACCGGCCCATCAGCGCGGAAGCGACTTCTCCGGTGGAGGCGCTCGGGGGAACCGCGTCATAGAGAACGAGATCCGCCAAGGCGCCCTCTTCAATGACGCCCGAGTGCGCACCAAAGATCATTGAACAGAGCTCCGCGGGTCCTCCAATCAGCAGCTGCGCCATCAGCCCGTCTGGATCAATCAGCCGCCCCGCACGCGAGGTGTGGAGGATGTTCACGAAGGCGAAGAAGACCTCCTCCCAGAGGGAGAACAGCCCCGCTGAGCCAATGCCCACCAGGTTCTGGTACGCGAGCAGCGACTCAAAGCTTCCCAGTCCGCTCTCCACCAGCAGCATGGAGCGAGGGCTGAGCGCCATCAGCGTCCGAGTCCGCGAGAGGCGGTCGGACTCGTTACGGTCCACGCCCCGCGCGTAAGCAGCAACCGTCCCCGCGCCGAGCAGACCGAACGACTCCATGCGCGAGACGATCCGCCGCTGATGCAACGCGTACGTCGTGGTGAGATCGTCGTCGCTTTCCCCGAGATGAAAGTGGGCCCCCACGCCCAGCTCCTCCTTCGCCCGCCCGATCTTTCGCAGCAGCTCATCACCACACGTCGATGAGCTGTGAAAGCCCAGCGCCGCGCGAACCAGCGGATGCTTGCCCGCCGCACGCACGTAGGCCGCGTTCTCGTCCGCCCGCGCGATGGCCACGTCCTCCCCATCCAGGCTGTCCGTGGCGTGGCTGTTCACCAGCCTGACGCCAATTCTCTCCGCCGCGCGGGCCTGTGCCACCAGCCCCTCTCCCACCGCTGAGGGACAGGAGAGGTGCTCGATCGCCAAAGTCACCCCGGAGCGGGCGCAGCGGCCCAGGGCATAGGCGGTCAACACCTCCACCTCGTCGGGAGTCAGGAGGACGTCCAGCCTCCGTTGCAGGTCCGCCCGTGCGGCCGCGGTGCGCATGAGGAGCTCACCCGAAGGCGGCACCAGCTGGGCGTTGACCAAGTGGGTGTGGCAATTCACGAGACCGGGCGCGAGCATTCGCCCCCGACTCCCCACCGCCCAGTCTCCCGGGAGAACGGGCACGTCCGAGTCAGGCGCCACGTGGGTAATGAGTCCGTCCGAGACGACCACGGCCATGCGCGAACGGACCCGCCCGTCGGCGTGAAAGACTGCACAGTCCTTGAAAACCAGGCGGCCGTCCATACGGGGCACTCTATAGCGCGGTCAGTAGGCCAACGCGCTCAGTGGGAGTTCTGACCGAAGCTCTGAAGGGTCTTACCTTCCAGCTCCTGACGAGAGCGCTCCCCGCGCATCTGGATGTCGTTCTGGCCCGCGAGCGCATCCGCGGACATGCCAAAGAGCTTGCGCAGGTTGTCTCCAAAGAGATTGACGACGCCAATCGCCGCCACGGCGATCAGTGCGACGATGATGATGTACTCGGTCATTCCCTGACCCCGCGCGTTTCGGAAGCGACGACGAGAAGTGGGCTGCATGGTTTCTCCAAAAGAGTGAAGGTTCGAACAGCGCGCGGACGGTACGCAGCTGAACGACCCGCGCCCATCCGTCATCTGGAGGAATGCAACCCACTCCCACACCTGCGAAGTTTGCTCTCTTACCCGCAGAATCTAGGGCATTGTTCAGGAGCGTGATGGACTTCCAGCTGGCGCAGGTTGCACAGATTGAATGGACGCCAGACACCGTGCTCTGCGCGGCAGAGGGGGCGTGCGAGCAGATCTTCGGTCAGGACTCGCAGGCTCTCGTCGGCCAGCGACTCCACCAAGTCCTCGCGTGTTCCGAAGCACGCGCCGCGGAGCTTCAAATGGCAGCGCGCGCGCACACGCCTCCCCCGGCTTTCGTCTCCCTTCCCCGCGGCAAAGCGCGCGCGGTGCTCCGTCTGGCGCTCGGCTCCAAGGGGGACAAGGGGCGGGCCGCGGTGATGGATCTCTCCGCGGCGCTCGCGGGAGCGCCCCCTGTGCAGATCTCCCGACTTTCCTCATCCCTCTCCCACGAGATTCGCAATCCGCTCTCGTCGGTGAAGATGGCGGTGCAGACGCTGGCGCGAAACACCAGCCTGTCAGAGAAAGATCAGCGACGGTTGGTGATCGCGAACCGCGAAGTGCGGACCATGGAGCGGATGCTCTGGCTGCTCTCGGAGTATGGCCGCGACACCCCGCCGCATCTTGAGGTCACCACGCTCAAGCAGCTGCTCCAAGAATCGGTCGCGCTGATCGATCCGGAGCTCGCGGAGCGGAAGATCTTGCTGGAGATTGTCGAGAACGCCGAGACGCTCAAGGTGCGGATAGATTCGGCGCGCATGCGACCGGTCCTCGCGCAGATCCTGCTGAATGTGGCCATGGGTTTGGAGCCGGGCGGATCGGTTCGGGTGGAGGTCAACGGCGATGCGCAGAGCGGCGCGCGGCTCAAGCTGATTGATCCCACGGCCGCGCTCCCACCCGAGGAGAGGGCGCGGCTGTTTGAACCGTTCGGCTCGATGCTCGCGCGAGGGGCCGGGCTCTCGCTTGCTGCCCTATACAGGGTCATGCAAGGGCAAGGCGGAACCGTGACCGCGGAAGGCAGCGCCACTCCCGGCGCTGTATACACCTTGAGCTTCCCGCCCTAGCGCGGGGCACCTCTATGGACACGCTGCTCATCGTCGATGACGATCTGTCCTTGCTCGAGTCCTTGAAGATGCACTTCGAGGACGCGCAGACGGACGGCGGGCCGCGTTTTCAAGTGGTGACCGCGGCCAACGCGGCGAACGCGCTGAAGACCGCGCGCGAGCACCAACCGTCACTGGTCATCCTCGACATGATGCTCCCGGACCGCACCGGCCTGGACATCATCCAAGAGCTGCACACCATCTGCGGCGACGCCCCCATTTTGATCGTGACCGCCCACCACGACATGGAGACGACGATTCGGGCGATGAAGCTGGGCGCGTTCGACTACATCCACAAACCCTTCCCCGAGCTGGCCGCGCTGGACATGGTCGTGGAGCGGGCGCTGCGGGTCCGCCAACTCTCCCGCCGTGCGGCCTCGGTGAGCACCGAAGGCGCGCCCATGCGACTGGGCGACATCGTGGGCAACAGCCCGGTGATGCAGAAGCTGGTGAAGGAGATCGGCAAGGTCGCCGCGTCGCGCGCGTCCGTGTTGATCAACGGTGAGTCGGGCACCGGCAAGGAGCTGATCGCCCGAGTCATTCACCACTACTCCTACGACGAGGCTCGCCCCTTCGTGGGGATCAACTGTTCGGCGATCGTCGACACCCTGCTGGAGTCGGAGCTCTTCGGGCACGAGAAGGGCGCGTTCACCGGCGCCGCCGCGGTCAAGCCAGGCAAGTTCGAGTTCGCCGAAGACGGCACGGTGTTCTTGGACGAGATCGGCGACATGTCACTGATGCTTCAGGCCAAGCTGCTCCGCGTGCTTCAGGAGCGCGAGTTCGAACGGGTGGGCGGGCTCAAGAAGCTCAAGCTGCGCGCGCGGGTGATTGCGGCGACCCACCGAGATCTCCAGAGCGAAGTGGCCGCCGGACGTTTCCGCGAAGACCTCTACCAGCGGCTCAAGGTCATCACCTTGGAGCTTCCGCCTCTGCGCGAGCGCCGCGAGGACATCCCCGCCTTGGTCCAACACCTCTTGGAGCGGATCAACGAGAAGGTGCACAAGCGGGTGACCCGAGTGCCACCGGAGGTGCTCGAACACCTCTCCCGCCTTCCCTGGAGAGGCAATGTGCGGGAGTTGGAGAACGTCCTGACCCGTTCGGTGGTGCTCTCCCCCGGAGAGGTGCTGTTGGGTGACAACCTCCCCTCGCTGGAGCCCGCTGCAATCAGTCCTACCGGTGATGGCTCCACGGCGCTCTGGGGCGAAGGACCCATCCCCACGTTGGCGGAGGCTGAGCGAATTCTGATTGTCCGCGCCCTGGACCTTTCTCAGGGCCACAAGGGGAAGGCCTGCCAGATGTTGGGGATCTCCAGGCCGACGCTCGAGCGAAAGCTGAAGCTGTACTCCGTGGGCTCAAGTGCGGGGAAGTCTGACCTTAACTAGACATTGTCTTACGTCATACTCTAAGAGCCTCTCTTTTAACGTTTCGTTCAATTTTAACTGGACGTTTAAACGTTTTGTTTTAGGTGGATGACACTTGAAATGTTTACAGGTTCGCGATTGAAGGCAAGTGGTCGGAATGCATCGTTTTCCGCGAACCGTTGGCCTCTTCGCCGAATGGCACAAAGGTTGGAGAAGGGCCCGGGACCCAACACACCATTCAAATCTTTCAGGAGACGCGCACATGCACGGATTCAACCGCCCCGCCGGCCCGATTGGCTCGAACGTCGTGGCTCCGATTCAGACCAGCAGCAGCGGCATGATGGTCACCGCAAACAAAATTGTTCCTGGCCAAGAGGTCATCGACTTCAAGGGGTACTTCAAGGTCGAGTCCTTCCCCCACAACTCCGTCATCTACCGCCCGGGCGACCTGTCCGACCGCGTTTACCTGCTCAAAGCCGGTCGCGTTCGTCTGATGCGCTTGGGGAAGAACAGCGTTCGTTCCGTGGTGTCCGTGCTCAAGGCCGGCGACCTCTTCGGCGAGCTGTTCCGCCCGGAAGGTACCCCGCTGGAAGAGCTTGCTGTCGCCGCTGGCGAAGCAGAGGTCTGGTCCATTGAAGGCCGCGACTTCCGCGCCCAGCTCGAAGCGCGACCTGCCCTCGCGGTGGACGTCGTTCGCGCCTACGCGGAGCGGGTTCGCGGCCTGCGTAAGCGGGTGCTCGGCCTAACCTTCAAGGAAGTGCCAGCGCGGTTGGCCGACACCCTTCTCACTCTCGCTGAGGCGCACGGTGAGCGCTGCCCGCACGGTGGCGAGATCGACCTGCGTGGCATCACCCAGCAGGACCTCGCGGACCTCGTCGGCGCGTCCCGCTCCTTCGTCTCCACGCTCATCAACGAGATGAAGCGCGAAGGCGTGCTCGGCAACGTCGGCCGCATCCTCTGCGTGCGCGACCAGAAGGCGCTGCGCCGGATCGC